>CAIQHJ010000157.1 GCA_903871575.1 uncultured Bacteroidota bacterium | reverse complement strand
CGGTTGGGGTTTGGGGTTTGGCGTTTGGGGTGTGGTGTTTGGGGTTTGGCGTGAGGTGATTGGGGTTTGGGGTGTGGGGTGTGGCGGTTGGGGTTTGGGGTTTGGGGTTTGGCGTTTGGGGTTGAGACAGCATATCCAGCATCCAGTATCCAGTATCCAGTATCCAGCATATCCAGCATCCAGCATATCTAGCATATCCAGCATATCTAGCATATCCAGCATATCCAGCATCCAGCACATCCAATACAACCCGCTCAAACCATTGCACATGCTGTTATTTATCTATTTGCTTGGGCTTGGCTTGTGGTTTTTGTTTTTCCTGCCTTGGCTTGGGTTGCTGTTGCTCGATTTGTCTCAGCCTGGGTTGTTGTTCAATTTGTCTGGGTTTTGGTATTTCTTGTTGCTCTTGTCTAGGCTTGGGTTGTTGTTCAATTTGTCTAGGTTTTGGTATTTCTTGTTGCTCTTGCCTTGGCTTGGGTTGTTGTTCTAGTTGCCTGGGCTTAGGTATTTCTTGTTGCTCTTGCTTTGGCTTGGGTTGTTGTTCAATTTGTCTGGGCTTTGGTTGCTGCTGTTCCATTTCTTTAGGCTTTGGCTGTTCGATTTGTTGGGGCTGGGGTTTGGGTTTGGGCTGTTCAATTTGTCGGGGTTTTGGCTCTTGTTGTCCATCTTGTTTGATGAGCACATCTCCGCTTTTAATCTGTGGTCTATAAATTTCTAACCGATCTTTTGTCAATTTATTACGCCCGGGTTGATTCGCATCTCCCACCCTTACCGCTTGTATTTTATGCCCTGTTGATTTTTCAACTTCTTTTTTTGTTGGAGCATTCATGATGAATTGTCCAAATGTCATTGTTCTTACTGGTTTGGTATGTGTAATAATACCTTGATTATAATGTGTTGCATAACAATGCTGATTTAAATACACCGAATGCATGTATGGTCTTGGTACAAATACCCAGTAGTCATTCGGCGGATAATATTGATCATATACAAATCCAAAACTGATGTTTATACCCGGACTCAATGGCGCCCAACCATAATAATCTGGCCCGCTTCTCCACGATACCCATGCTGGCGACCAATCATAACCTGGTACCCAAACCCATCCATACATTGGATCTAAAGTCCATCTCCCATAATGAAAAGCAGCCCAGCCCCAATCATAATCCGATACCCAAATCCATTGATACATGTCTGACCACACCCAATGCCCCCGATCTCGATAAGGCCGAAATCCTCGCGTAACCCTCGGTTGCCACACACGGCCATAAGACGAATGGTCTATCCAATTTCCATATGGCGACAATGAAGAATAAAATATTTGAAAATTCACTTCTCCTCTATCCTGCCCTTTAACGATGTATGCATTTATCAACATCATGAGCAAAAACAATTGTAGATACTTTTTTACTGCGTCCATTTCTTTTGATTTTTATCTCACAATGTCAAACACAGCTTTCTCAAAAAAAATGATTTATGCAAACGTTTTTAAAGACAATCATCAGCAATTTTGCTAAATTGTACTTTCAATTATATATAGATGTCTGAAAAACCTTCAAAAGAAACTTTGGCACAATGGCATGCCGACCCCAATAATTGGAAATGGGGATTGTTTTATTACAACAAAGCAGATAAACGTATTTTTCCTCCCAAGAGAATTATGGGAATGGGTTGGACCATCAATTTTGCGAATCGCAAATCAATCATTGTTTTTCTAATATTGATTGGCTTGATCATTGGCATATCATTCGCCTCAAAAAGATAGATGTAAAATGCAACAAAGCATTGCCTTATTTAGCAATGTTAATGATGCAACTGAGCTGTCAATTCCTCCATATCAATAGCAGAATGTGTTTCTTCGTAGACACAATTTCCATTTTTTATCAACATCAATTGAGGTGATTGATGGTAAACGGATAGTTTTTCTGCAATTAAATTGGATAAAGGCCTATAGGTCAACAAATCGAGGTAGTGAAACGGAATTCCAGCAGGCGGTTCGCTGCGCTCTAACCTATTTTTAGCCATGATACTGATTGAACATCGCGTACTGTGCTTAAAAATAACTTGTGGAACTTCAAAAGATTTTGCAATCAATGCATCGAGTTGTGCTTCCGCATCTAATGTAATCCAATCCATTATCCGATTGTTTGAACAGATTTTTTGATGGTGTTGGCTTGAGATGGACAACCCGTTTTTCTACTGTAGAAGCAACTGCTCAACATAGAAACAGTAAAAATTAAGGCGATAAAAGACAAAATAGTTTTTTTCATATAGACGAAGTTTAATTTGGTTGAACAAATATACAATTTGTCATTAAAAACGCATCGAACAACAAATTATTTCATTTGGCGATAGATTATCGGTATTTGTTTATCTTGCAAACTATAATTAACATCAATTCCCATATACAAACCCTTATTTCCAATGCTTCAATTAATCAGACCCATCGCATTTCTCGATTTAGAAACAACCGGTGTTAATTTGTCAACAGATAGAATTGTAGAAATTGCAATCATTAAAATCAATCCCGACCAAACAAGAGTAGTTAAAAGAAAGCTGATTAATCCAGAAATGGCTATTCCACAGCAATCTATAGACATACATGGCATTACCAATGAAATGGTGAAAGATGCACCAACTTTTAAGCAAGCAGGAAATGAAATCAAGCAATTTTTAGACAATTGTGATTTGGGCGGATACAACAGCAACCGATTTGACATTCCAATGTTGATGGAAGAATTTTTACGTGCCGGGATGGATGTAGATTTAAGCAGCAGAAGAATGATAGATGTGCAACATATTTTTTACACAATGGAACCTCGAACATTGACTGCAGCATATCGGTTTTACTGTCAAAAAGAATTGGAAAATGCCCACAGTGCTGAGGCTGATGTGGATGCGACAATAGATGTCCTGATGTCTCAGGTAGAAAAGTACCAACAACTTGGAAATACAGTAGATTCAATATTGCAAACGATCGGCGAAGAAAAAATTGTAGACTATGCCAGAAGGTTTTCGTTTGATGACAAAGGTGTAGAGGTTTTTAATTTCGGAAAATACAAAGGCAGATCGGTTCAAGAAGTATTAAAATCCGAACCACAATATTACGATTGGATGATGCGTGGAGATTTCCCTATGCACACCAAACAAAAGCTAACAGAAATCATGAACCGCTCGTATTTAAAAAGCTAACCATAATTTAATTCAATATTCCCTCCATAAAATGTTTATGTGCTAAATTAGCCAGCAAAAAATTTCCCATTGGATAAAATTGTCATCATACCTACTTACAACGAGAAAGAAAACATTGTAGCCATCATTTCGGCCGTGATGAATCTTGATCAGGATTTCCATGTGTTGATTATAGATGATGGTTCTCCAGATGGTACCGCTGATTTGGTTCGAGGGCTTTTCCCTCGCTACCCAGGCATGCTTTTTTTAGAAGAACGCAAAGGCAAATTGGGATTGGGCACTGCATACATACATGGTTTCAAATGGTGTTTGCAAAGAGGATATGGTTTTATTTTTGAAATGGATGCTGATTTTTCGCATAATCCTGCAGATCTCATCCGATTGCACCAAGCTTGTGTAGATGGAGCCGGTGTAGCAGTGGGATCGAGATATGTAAAAAATGGTGCTGTAGAAAACTGGCCTGCCAATCGAATTTTATTATCCAAAGGTGCATCATTATATACGCGCATTGTAACCTGGATGCCGGTAATGGATCCTACAGCGGGCTTTGTATGTTACAGAAGAGAAGTGCTAGAAAAAATAAATCTCAACCACATTCAATTCATCGGGTATGCGTTTCAGATAGAAATGAAATTCACTGCTTGGAAATTGGGATATCGCATTGCGGAAGTACCCATTACTTTTATTGACCGCAAATTGGGCGCTAGCAAAATGAACAAGGGCATCATCAAAGAAGGCGTTTGGGGTGTGCTACAATTAAAATGGATGAGCATGAAAAAAAACTATGCTGCTCACATCAGAAATTAATTCTCCACCTCTACAAAAAACTCAGCTCAAACAAAGGCATTATTTTTTAAATGCAGGATGAAATTGTTGTAAAGTGGATCGTAGAAATCCACTATCGAGATGTGTGTAAATTTCTGTGGTGGTAATGCTTTCATGACCTAGCATTTCTTGAACTGCCCTGAGGTCGGCCCCTCCTTCCACCAAATGCGTGGCAAACGAATGTCGAAAAGTATGCGGTGATACATTTTTATGAATTTCTGCTTTCTTTACCAAGTCTTTTAAAATTAAGAATATCATCACACGTGTAAGTCCCCTACCTCTTCTATTTAAAAAAAGATAATCTTCCTGTCCAAGCGCAATCTGCATGTTATTGCGCAACGTATTTTTATAGATATTGATGTGTTTGACTGCATCTGCTCCAATAGGCACCAATCGCTGCTTATCACCCTTCCCTATTACTTTGATAAACCCAACATCTAAATACAGCGAACTGATTTTTAAATTAACGACCTCGCTTACCCGAAGTCCGCAACTGTACATCGTTTCAAAGATTGCTTTATTTCTGCCACCTTCAGGGGTACTTAAATCGATAGCGCCAATGATCTTTTCTATTTCTTCAAAAGACAAGGTGTCTGGGAGCAATCGTTTCAATTTTGGTGCTTCCAGCAATACCGTTGGGTCGGTAGTTGATATTTGTTCGAGCAAACAATATTTGTAAAAACTTCTCAATCCCGAAATGATTCTTGCTTGTGAGGTTGCCGTCATGCCCAACTCATGTATCCATTGTAAAAATTGCTCCACATCTTTCAATGTCAATTCACCTGGTGTTGATTTTCTTTCTTGAATGATTAAAAAATCTGTCAGCATTTTAATATCGTGCAGATATGCTTCAACAGAGTTGTCGGATAATGATTTCTCGAGCTGTAACCATGCCTTAAAACCTTTCTTATATGCTTCCCACATGAATTATTGGATACTTTTTTTAAAGAATGATGATACAATTTAATTAAACATTATTTTCGTTTCGATTTTTTTTTACATTAACCGTAAGTTTCAAACATGTTGCCAGTAAATTTTAGGACATTCAAAAGAAAGCTCACCTTGCATCGTGCTGCATTTCGGAGATTTTTAAACAAGACCGAAAAAGCATCTCCAAAAGGAATTGACCGGCTGGCACCTGTTGTTGAAAAAGAAGTTTGGGCGGAAATTGATTGCTTAAGCTGTGGAAACTGTTGCAAAAAAATGACACCCACATTTACAGAAAAAGACACCAAAAGAATTGCTGCACATTTTAATCAAACGCCGGAAGCTTTTAAAAAACAGTGGCTCAAAAAAGACCGCAACAAGGATTGGGTGAACACCACACAACCCTGTCAGTTTTTAAATTTAACAGATAACAAATGTTCGATTTATGCAATTCGCCCTGCCGACTGTGCAGGATTTCCTCATTTATCAAAAAAGAAATGGGCGGAGTACACACATATTCACAAGCAAAACATTGATTATTGTCCAGCAACATTTAAGATGGTTGAAAAAATGATTGAACGATTCGCCACGGCTTAAATTGCTGAATGTAGCATTTCATTTTTGATCAATAGTTTTGGTATTGTTGCATTGAATTGCTCCAACATATGCAGCATCAAGGGTTCAAATAAAAACCGGATTACATAAAAACATCCTCAATTAAAAAATAATTGATTTGAGGTTGCAAGATGATAGATAAAATATCGTACTGGATGCGTTGCCATTGAGGATGCCGATGCAAAAACTCATCAGCCGATTGCATTAAAAACTTCATTTTTTTAGGTGTAACCTCATCCTCTGGGAAGCCAAACTTGCTGTTGGTTCTGGTTTTAACTTCAATAAAATGCAGGACCTGATTCTTGGATGCTATCAAATCAATTTCCCAATGAGCAAATCGCCAGTTTTGATAGATAATATGGTAGCCATTTTGAATAAAATAAGCAAGTGCCAAACGCTCTCCCTCTTTGCCTACGTCGTTGTGTTTTGCCATGTTTCAAAAATAATTTAATACACAATCCACATCATGAGGATAAAACGCTGAGAAAGGAATGAAAAAACATGTAATGATTTACCTATTTTTGCCGAAAATAAATTAAAAATGTCTCAAAACAAATCAAATATCCTAATTGGCGCTGCACTAGTTGTATTGGCTGCTATACTTAAAGTAACCACTTTCCCACACAGTGTAAATCCAATCATCGCCATTTCCTTATTCAGTGGCGCCATTATATCCAACAAAAAAATGGCTTTTGTATTGCCATTGTTTGCCATGCTTGTTTCTGATATCTTATTGGATGTTTTGAGTATCGCACCTGGATTTTATGGGATGGGTCAAATAGGCAACTATGCTTCATTGCTTTTTGTAACCTTCATTGGGTTTCAAATGAAAAAAATTAATGCGGTGTCTGTACTTGGATTTTCTATTGCATCCTCGTTGATATTCTTTATCCTTAGTAATACCAATTCATACTTCTTTGAAAATTTTAGCACCTACGGTTCTGGATTTCAAGGATGGGTAAATTGCATGATTGCAGGTATCCCATTTGTAAAAAACAGCTTGGTGACAGATTTGTGTTTTAGCATCGTGTTGTTTGGGACCTATCAATTGGCAGGTAAGCTTTCAGAGAAATCGGCTACTGCTTAATATTCTAAAACAACAAAACATTCGTTTAACCTTCATATCCTTCGTCGATGATGAGGTGTTTCCCATCGGCGGCTGATGTTGCCAACTCATCGCATCTGTTGTTGAAAGGGTTGTCTGCATGCCCTTTTACCCAAATCATTTTGATGGAATG
>CAIQHJ010000156.1 GCA_903871575.1 uncultured Bacteroidota bacterium | reverse complement strand
GTTTGGTGTTTGGTGTTTGGTGTTTGGTGTTTGGTGTTTGGGGTTTGGGGTTTGGTGTTTGGTGTTTGTTGAAACTGCCTATCCAGCATCCAGCATCCAGTATCCAGTATCCAACTTATCCCACCCCTATCTCCTTTCCCTTGGCGAGCATCAACTCAAATGCCGGTTGAAATTCATTTGGAATATCTCCATCTAAAATGGCTTCGCGAATTGCATTTTTGATGATACCTACGGCTCTACATGGCGACAAATTGAAATGCGCCATAATCATCTCTCCGGTAATCGGCGGTTGCCAGTTTCTGATGTGATCCTTTTCCTCCACTTCGGCACAACGTTGCATCACCAATTCGAAGTTTTCAAGGTACCGCTTCACCTTCTGCTGATTCTTGGAAGTAATATCAGCTCTGCATAAAATAAACAATGATTCTAAATCATCACCCGCATCAAATATCAACCTACGAATGGCAGAATCGGTAATGTTTTCTTTGGTTAAACCAATGGGCCGCAAATGCAACTCCACCATTTTACGCACAAACTTCATTTTCTCATTTTGTGGCAACTTCAATTGCACAAATATTTTAGGCACCATCCGACCACCCACCACTTCATGACCATGAAATGTCCAGCCATGGCCGTCCTCGAATTTTTTAGTAGCAGGCTTTGCAATATCGTGCAGAACGGCAGCCCATCTCAACCACAAATCGTTGGTATAAGCGGCAATGTTATCTACGACTTGAATGGTGTGGTAAAAATTGTCTTTATGCCCTTTTCCATCGATGTATTCAGCGCCAGACAATGCAACCATTTGCGGAAAAATATGTTCGAGTAGACCAGTTTTGTACAACAATTCAAACCCAATCGACGGTTTTTTACTGAGTAAGATTTTATTCAATTCATCTGCAATTCTTTCGCCACTGATGATTTTTATTCTGTTGGCAATGTTACCAATCGCATGCAAGGTTTCTGGCTCAATTTGAAATTGCAATTGTGCTGCAAACCGAATGGCTCTCATCATGCGGAGTGGATCGTCATTAAAAGTTGCTTCTGGTTGCAAAGGTGTTTTGATGATTTGTTGTTGTAGATCTGTTATGCCATCAAACGGATCCAACAACGCGCCGTAATTGTGTTCATTCAAACTTACGGCCATCGCATTGATGGTAAAATCCCTTCTGTTTTGATCATCAACCAAACTCCCCGGCTCCACCATCGGATTTCTACTGTTGTGCGCATAACTTTCCTTTCTGGCACCAACAAATTCTATCTCGATTTCTTCTCCCACAGCATTGAAAATCTTGATTTGCGCCGTCCCAAAATTTTTAAAAAAACCAACCGTTGGAACAGGCTTGTATTGCTTGGCTACTTCATGTGCAAGGGCAATGCCATCTCCAATACAAACCACATCAATGTCTTTTGTGGGTCTGTCTAAAATTTTATCCCGCACGAAACCTCCAACCACATAGGTTTCCAGTTGTAGCTTTTGCGCAGCATTGGCTATCAATTGTAAAATATGATGCTCAGCATCAGTTAATGGGATGTACATGTTGGCAAAAATAGGACTTGTACAATAAAAATCTCTACCGATGACCAAATCCACTAAAAGGCAAACTTTTTCCATCAACAAACATCTATTGCAATTATTAGGGAATACTGATTAAATTTGCCAAATTGTCGATTATTAAACGTTACTATGAGTAAAAATATATTTATGCAGGGAGGAGATGATGATATGGAGTTTATGCCTATTATCCCATTAAATGAAGAAGAAGCCGGAGCCGATACACAGCCTATTCCAGACGAATTACCCATTTTACCTTTGCGGAACACAATACTATTTCCGGGCGTGGTTATTCCCATTACAGTTGGAAGAGATAAAAGCATCAAAGCCGTTACGGATGCCTACAAATCTGATAAATTGATAGGAGTTGTTGCACAAAAAGACAGCAGCATTGAAGAACCTGCCATAACCGATTTGGAAACCGTGGGTACGGTAGCCAAAATTGTAAAATTGATTAAGATGCCCGATGGCGGAACCACCATCATCATCCAAGGTAAAAAAAGATTTAAAGTAGAACACATCACTACCGAGGATCCTTATTTCAAAGCCAGAATTTCCGTTATTGAAGAAGAGAAATTGGTAAATGAACCAGACTTTAATGCGATGGTGAGCAGCATCAAAGACCTAGCTTCTCAAATTGTTGGGCTCTCTCCCAATTTACCCAGTGAGGCCGCCATCATTTTAAAAAATATTGAAAGTCCTTCTTTTCTGATTCATTTTGTGGGCAGTAACCTCAACTGCGATTTAAAGCAAAAACAACAATTGCTAGAAATCAATGCCATTAAGGAAAGAGGTGAATTGTTGATGAATCTTATGCATACCGAAATTCAATATGCAGAATTAAAAAACAAAGTCACCAATAAAACCAGAGCAGAGTTAGATAAGCAACAACGGGATTATTTCTTGCAACAGCAAATGAAAGCCATCAAAGATGAGTTGGGTGGTGAAAACGCAGCAGAGGTGAAAGAAATGATGAAGAAAGCAGAATCCAAAAAATGGACCGTTGCTGCAAAAGAGATGTTTAATAAAAGTGTAGAGAAACTCGAACGCATGCATCCCTCCACACCTGATTATTCTGTCATCTACAATCACTTAGATTTATTACTCGACTTGCCTTGGGAAGAATATACCCAGGATTCTTATGACCTTAAAAAAGCAAAGAAGATTTTAGACAAGGATCACTATGGCATGGACAAAATAAAAGAACGCATTTTAGAATATCTAGCAGTATTGAAATTAAAAGGCGACATGAAAAGTCCAATTCTTTGTTTCATTGGACCTCCGGGAATTGGTAAAACCAGCTTAGGTAAAAGCATCGCCAGTGCCATCAACAGAAAATATGTTAGGGTAAGTTTGGGTGGATTGCACGATGAAAGCGAAATCAGAGGTCATCGCAAAACATACATTGGCGCCATGCCCGGCAGAATCATTCAATCGATTCGCAAAACAAAATCGAGCAACCCGGTGATGATTTTGGATGAGATTGACAAAGTGGGCAGTGACCATCGTGGAGATCCATCATCGGCATTATTGGAAGTTTTGGATCCAGAACAAAATCAATCTTTTTACGACAATTACTTAGAGCTTGAATATGACTTAAGTAAAGTGTTGTTTATTGCCACCGCAAATAACATCAACAATATTCAACCGGCTTTGAGAGATCGATTGGAGATTATTGATTTAAGTGGATATGCCATTGAGGAGAAAATTGAAATTGCAAAACAACACCTCATCCCCAAGCAAAAAGAAATGCATGGGTTAAAAGAAAATAGTTTTAAAATGAATGATGCGGTGATTGAAAAAATCATCAGTGACTACACAAGAGAAAGTGGCGTACGGGAATTGGATCGTTTATTGGCGAGCATTATGCGCTATCAAGCAAAGGAAATGGTGGTTAAAGGAAAACTGAAAGCAACCATCACCGCGCCAGATGTGGAGAAGATTTTAGGCAAACCTAAATTCAACAATGAAATTTATAAGATGGCCAACATGGCAGGTGTAGCCGTGGGATTGGCTTGGACATATGTTGGTGGAGATATATTGTTTATGGAAGCGCAAACCAGCGAAGGCAAAGGCGAGCTAAAACTTACCGGAAACCTTGGAAATGTAATGAAAGAAAGTGCATCCACCGCACATACCTGGATTCAAACCAATGCAAAAAAGATTGGCATCAATCCTGAATTGTTTAACTCAAAAAATGTGCACATACACGTTCCCGAAGGAGCTGTTCCAAAAGATGGACCAAGCGCCGGCATCACCATGATGACCGCTTTGGCCAGCGCATATACAGGAAGAAAAATAAAACCATTTTTAGCCATGACCGGCGAAATCACCTTGCGTGGTCAAGTGTTACCAGTAGGTGGCATCAAGGAAAAAGTATTGGCAGCCAAACGATCTGGAATAAAGGAAATCATCATGTGCTGGCAAAATGAAAAAGATGTAGAGGAAATCAATCCAAAATTCATAACCGGCATTGATTTTCATTATGTAAAAACCATGCACCAGGTTTTGGATATTGCACTGGTTTAATTCAACACCAACGCTGTTTTTTATTGGTCAATAGATTGTCTTTTCTCGAGCCAATCTTTTTCTGCTGGCATTGCCAACGCTTGTATTACGCCCATTAAAAAAATAACGCCAACACTGATGACTAGGAACAATAAATTGAAACTGTCGTACTTGTTGATATCGCCATAACCTTCTTTAAAGAAAAAGATGAAATCTTTGATGAGGATATAAGACCATCCCACAATGGCAATAAAAAAAATTCCAAACGAAAAAATGCGAATGGGTTTCGAAGGATGCATTTTTGTGCGGACAGAAAAAATTCCAAAAACGGTAATAAAAAGCGTGGCCGGCACCAGCAACATCACACTCATGTAAGCGTAGGTTAGCCAAGGTATATAATTTAAACCGCTCATTAAAAATCGCAATGCCACGAGCAACAACACAATGCCCAAGATGATTCCCAAAAACAAGAACAAGATTGAGCCAAACAATCGAAAAAACTTCACAAAATTGATTTCCATAGTATGCATTTGAAGGTAAAAAAACGGCTGCAAAAAATGCAGCCGTTTCTATTGGTTAAAAATAGCTCAGGTTAATTTTGGGTGTAAGTGCCAACAAAGATTCATACATCAACATAATGGTGTTTTCAATGTCATCTTTGTGCAACATTTCAACAGTGGTGTGCATGTAACGCAATGGTATAGAAATCAACACAGAAGGACATCCGTCGTTGGCATAAGCAAAAGAATCGGTATCGGTTCCTGTACTTCTACTCACTGTTTTAGATTGATATGGAATTTTATTTTTATCAGCTACATTTTGTACAAAACTTAAAAGTTTGTTGTGAACAGCAGGTCCGTAACACAAAGAAGGACCATCGCCACATCTGCATTCGCCTTCAATGATTTTATTGATCATGGGCGTGGTGCTATCGTGGGTTACGTCGGTAATAATGGCAACGTCTGGTTTAATTCTACGAGCAATCATTTCGGCGCCTCTTAGTCCAATTTCTTCTTGTACTGCGTTTACTACATACAAAGCAAATGGCAATTTCTTCTTGTTTTGTTTTAACAGCCTGGCTACTTCTGCGATCATAAAACCACCTACTCTATTGTCAAATGCTCTACCAATGATATGATCATGGGCCAATTCATCGTACCCATCTTCGTAAGTAGCAACAGCACCGATGTGTATGCCCAAGGCCTCTACTTCTTTTTTGTTGCGTGCACCGCAATCTAGAAACAATGTATCTACTTTTGGTTGCGGCTCTTTTGCTTCGGGATTGCTTAAACGGGTATGAATGGCCGGCCATCCGAATACAGCTTTCACTGCTCCTTTTTTACCATGGATGAGTACACGCATAGATGGTGCAATTTGATGATCAACGCCACCATTGCGTTTTAAGTAAATCAATCCTTCTGGAGAGATATAATTCACAAACCAACTGATTTCATCTGCGTGCGCTTCAATCACTACTTTAAAAGCAGCTTGCGGATTGATGATGCCATACGCTGTACCATAAGGATCGGTGTGCATTTCATCTACAAATGGTTGTAGATATTTCATCCATAATTTTTGACCACCACTCTCAAAACCAGTTGGTGAAGGTGTATTGATGTACGTTTTTAAAAATGCATATGATGCATCTTCCACAATTGACTTTTTCTTTTTTGCTTTTGCCATAATGGTATTTTTTTACAGTGAACAAATTAACTAAATACTTGCGATATATGTTGATATTGATGAAAATATCATCAAACCATCTACTAAAAAATAATAGAAATAATAAGTCCTCGGTTTTAATGACAACAAAAACAACAAATATGTTATCGAACCTACGCCCAATAACACAATTGCGCTGCCCAAGCCAAGGTAATCTTTGAACACAAGCAAATGAATGGAATAAACCAGAAACAAAACAGTCATCCATATGAGCAAGGTCCGAGGTGATAATGTTAACGCCGGTATTTTTCTTTCCTCAACCCGACGAGTAATATGATCTTTGCTTTCGAAGATGATGCACAACATCCACATAAATAAAAAACGTTGTAAAAATAAATGAGGCCATGCAACGCTTATCTCATTATGTAGCATGATGAATGGTAAATAAACCGTGATGTATGTCCAGGTGAGTGCCAATAAAATTGTCTTGAAAATAATCAACACTGGGTTGGTTTGTAACCGATGGTCAAGCGAAAACAAAACCCCGTAAGTGATTGTAGATATTGAAGCCCAAAATACAGGTAGAAAAAATACAGGATGCTGCCAGATGCAATCAAGTACAATGATAGAAGACGCCGCAAAAAAAATGAAATACGAAACAAAATCACGCAATGCAATGGGTGTTTTATATCGGCGACAAAAATAATACTTGCTCAACATCCAATAAAAGTTATAGGCAGCTAGGGTTGCAAAAAAAATCAACCCGATAACCAAAACAGAAATTGGTAGTTGTAGCACCTGAAAAGATTGGAAAGCCAATGCTGCAGCACAAATAGCTACAAAAATCGAATGTGATAAGATGTAACGAAAGTTGCGCATCTAGGGCGTTTCAAAATAAAAAGGTTGGGCAGTTCGGATGACATTGCTCTTGTTGTTGGCAAAGTCTTTTACATACACTTCAAAATACAAAGTATCAATAAAAGGTCGAGGTGTATGCGGCGGTGGCAATGCATTGTTGATATTTACTTCAACCTCAACACTCAGGTTTTTTTTATCAATTATTGGTAAATTGGGGAATGCCAAGGAATCGGGAGAATTGAGTGTATCATTTACATTTCGAATGTACACGTATGATATAGAAGTGTCTTGAAAACCGAAATCTCCTTCCGCATCAGTGAGCGAGAATTTCAAAATCGGCCCGTTTGTTTGAGGATTGTCACTCGTCCAGTAATTGGGTGACAATGACAAGAATTTGATTTGCGGTGTGGTTGTGTATTTGTCTTTTTTACAGGAGAGTAGTAAAAAAGCGGTAAATATAAAAAGCAGAAGAATGCGCATAAATAATTTTTATGTTATAAAAATAGCGAAGGAAATTCATATTACAATCTAAAAATAAATCGGCAATTTTGCTGTTGTATGACAGACATCAATACTTATGAAAGTTTACGGTCGAGCATCTTTCAGGTGGATGCCAATAATTTTGAGGAGCTTGCCTTACATGTATTTCGTTATCAATCTCAACACAATCCCATTTATGGTGCATATTGCAAAGCCATTGGTTGTAATCCCAATATCGTCCAATCTTTGCAAGCCATTCCTTTTTTACCCATTCAATTCTATAAATCACACGAAATAAAATCATACGCTACAAAAGAAGAAATGGTTTTTGAAAGCAGCGGAACCACCGGCAGCATCAACAGCAAACAATTTGTAAAAAGTTTGGCATGGTATGAGCAGAGCTTCTCTAAAACATTTTCCAATTTCTATGGCGATGTTTCTACATATTGTATTTTAGGTTTACTACCCTCTTACCTCGAGAAAGGAAATTCTTCATTGGTGTATATGGTTGATGTTTTGATCAAAAAAAGTCGACATATTTCTAGTGGATTTTATTTATACAATCACGAGGCATTGGCATTGAAGTTGCAACAAAACGAAAAAGACCAGCAACCTACCCTATTGATTGGCGTTAGTTATGCCTTACTCGATTTCGCTGAAGCCCATCCATGCCAACTGCAGCATACCATCGTGATGGAAACC
>CAIQHJ010000155.1 GCA_903871575.1 uncultured Bacteroidota bacterium | reverse complement strand
GGAACAAAAAAAGAAGTAGTTAAAGAAGTTCCAAAAATTGATGAAACGCCAAAAATTGTTGAAGTTTCAATACCTCAAGAGCAAGAAGAAATAGCTCCAAAAGTTGAAGCTGTTGTTGATACAACCCCAACAAAAGAGGAACCAACCATTGCTGTTATTGAAAACATTCAAGCAGATAAATTAACGGGTCCGAAAATTTTAGGTAAAATTGTTTTACCAGTTAACAACGATACCCGTCCTAAGCGCGAAACAAACGAAGAGAAGCAAAAGCGCAAACGCATTCCAATTCAAAAGAAGCCAGGTGATAATACCAGTCAGCCAGGTCAACCCAATAGAGGCAATAAAGCATTGCCAGATAATCGTGGAGGACAGCCAAACAGACCGCCATTTGGTCAACAAGGCAACAATCCACAACAAGGTGGCAATCGTTTCCAACGCCCATCAACTGGTGGTGCAGCTCCAAAACGTCAGGAAGATAAAATTATTGACGCAAAAGAGATTCAAGAAAAATTAAAACAAACCCAAGCAAAACTTGCAGGTGCCGGTGGAAGAGGAAAAAGCTTAAAAGCGAAATATCGTAAAGCGAAGCGTGAAGAGATGGCCGAAAACATGGGCGATGGTGAAATCTCAAACAAATTACAAGTAACAGAATTTATATCGGTAAGTGAATTGGCTGGGTTAATGGATGTAAGTTTTGCAGACATCATCAGCAAATGTATGACCCTGGGAATCATGGTTTCCATCAATCAGCGTTTGGAAGCCGATGTTATTGAACTTGTAGCTAGCGAATTTAACTATGAAGTTGAATTTATTGGGGTTGATGATGCTGCTGAACTTGAAGTAGATGAAGAGATTGATAATCCTGAAGATTTAAAACCAAGAGCACCAATTGTTACCATCATGGGTCACGTAGATCATGGTAAAACATCGTTGCTTGATTATATCAGACAAACAAATGTTATTGCAGGTGAGGCCGGAGGAATTACACAGCATATCGGTGCGTATGAAGTAACGTTGCCTGATGGACGCGCCATTACGTTTTTAGATACGCCTGGTCACGAAGCCTTTACGGCTATGCGTGCCCGTGGTGCTAAGGTTACAGATATTGCGGTTATTGTGGTTGCTGCGGATGATGCGGTTATGCCACAAACCAAAGAGGCTATTTCGCATGCACAAGCAGCTAATGTGCCGATGATATTTGCCATAAACAAAGTAGATAAAGACGGCGCCAATCCAGAAAAAATCAAAGAACAACTTGCTTCAATGAATATTTTGGTGGAAAGCTGGGGCGGTAAATTTCAAAGCCAAGAAATCAGTGCTCGTAAAGGAATGAATATCGATTTGTTACTTGAAAAGATATTGTTGGAAACAGATTTGCTTGAATTAAAAGCCAACCCTGAAAAACAATCATCAGGTACAATTATTGAAGCATCGCTTGATAAAGGTAGAGGCTATGTAGCTACAATTTTAGTGCAAAATGGCACATTGAAACAAGGGGACATGATTGTTTCTGGACAATACTTCGGTAAAGTAAAAGCAATGTACAATGAGCGTAATCAACGTGTAGAAGTAGCTCCACCATCAACGCCTGTTTTATTATTAGGTTTGAATGGAGCGCCACAAGCTGGTGAAACATTTAAGGTTTTTGCTGATGAGGCAGAAGCAAGAGAAACCGCATACAAACGTGGACAAATTTTACGTGAACAAGGTATGCGTGCTAAGAAACACATTACGTTGGATGAAATTGGACGTCGTTTGGCATTGGGTAACTTTAAAGAATTGAATGTAATTATAAAAGGTGATGTGGATGGTTCGGTTGAAGCGTTGAGTGATTCACTACAAAAATTAAGTACAGAAGAAATTGTAATTAAAGTGATTCATAAAGCAGTAGGTGCGATTACAGAAAGTGATGTTACCTTGGCGAATGCATCGGATGCGATCATCATTGGTTTCAATGTGCGTCCTTCAATGCAAGCAGCACGTTTAGCAGAAAATGAATCCATCCAAATTAAGCTTTACTCCATTATCTATAACGCCATCGAAGAAATTAGATCGGCAATGGAAGGTATGTTAGAGCCAACTGTTGAAGAGAAAATTTTGGCAAACGTTGAAATCAGAGAAACATACCGTTTTGATAAAGCAACCGTTGCTGGTTGTCAGGTGTTGGATGGAAAAATTGCTAGAAACAGCAGAATCAGATTGGTACGTGATGGTATTGTAATCTTCACTGGCGAACTTTCAAGTTTGAAACGTTTCCGTGATGACGCCAAAGAAGTTACTTCAGGTATGGAGTGTGGATTGGTAATTAAAAATTATAACGATTTAAAAATTGGTGATATCGTAGAAGCATTTGAAGAAGTTGAAGTGAAGAGAACTCTGTAATGATAGGCAAGTTGTAAGAGCTGGATGCTAGATACTAAATGCTAGATAAAAGCTCGTTCCAATTTGAATGTGATAAAACCTTTTGAACCTATTGAACACATTGAACTTTTTGAACCTTATTTCCGGCTTCAAACTTTTGTTAAATAAAAAACATCGGATTATATCAATTGTTTCGGGTTTAATTTTGGCATCAACAAATTCAATGTTGACTTATACAAAAAGATGAAAAATAAAATTGCATTTACTCTCGTTTCATTATTAGCAATTACAAGCACATTTGCTCAACCCAAAAAAGTGTTGGCAGATAAAATCATTGCTGTAGTTGGAAATAAAATTATCCTTAAAAGTGATATAGACAATAGTTTGCTCGACATGCAAAGACAAGGCGTGGAAGTTACTTCAGATGCCAGATGCATGAGTTTGGAACAAGCAATAGGCATTAAAGCCTTGGTACTACAAGCCGAAAAAGATTCTCTTCCCGTAACAGATGAAGAAGTAGAAGCAGAAATCGACAATCAAATTCGATATTTTATAAGTCAGTATGGTTCTAAAGATGAAGTAGAACGTATTGCAGGTAAATCATTGTATCAATTAAAAGAAGATTTCAAAGAAGGGTTTAGAGATAGAAAGTTGGCAACTGCCATGCGAAATAAAATTGTTGGCGACATCAAAATAACACCCAACGAAGTAAAATCATTTTTTCTAAAAATACCGGTAGACAGTTTGCCTTACTACGAAACAGAAGTGGAAGTTGGACAAATTATAATTTATCCAAAAGCGAGTAGAGATGCAGAGCAATATTGTATTGAGCAATTAACAGATTACAAAAAGCAAATAGAAAGCGGTAAGAAAGCTTTTGGTACAATGGCATCAGTATATTCAGAAGATCCCGGAAGTAAGGATCGTGGAGGAATGTATGAGATAAACAGAAATCAAAAAGATTTGGATCCCATCTGGATGTCGAAAGCATTTACATTAAAAGAAGGACAAATTTCAGCACCGTTCAAATCAAAATTCGGTTATCATATCATTCAATTGGTATCCCGATTAGGCGATGATGCAGTGGTAAGGCATATTTTAAAGATTCCACAAGTAACACAAGTAGAATTAAAGATTGGCTTTAGCAAATTAGATAGTGTACGTGCGAAATTGATTGCGGGCACGATAGATTTTGGAGAAGCTGTTTCTAGATATAGCGATGACGAATCGAGCAAATTTACAGCTGGAATGATTCAAGGAAGAGATGGTAATTTTTTAACCATCGATCAGTTGGATAAAGATTTGGTGGTAAAATTAAAAGATTTAAAAGTTGGCGAGTACTCACAACCGTTAGAATACACAGATGAACGCGGAAAGAAAGGATTGAGAATTATTTATTTAAAATCAAAATCGGAACCTCATCGCGAAAATTTAAAAGACGATTACAACAAAATTGCACAAAGGGCAATGGAGGAGAAAAAAGAAACTGCTTTAGAAAAATGGTTTGATGTAAAAACCAAAGGATATTATATCAAGATTGATGCAGATTATTTAAACTGTGCATCACTAAAACATTGGATTGAAATTGCAAATGCATCAGCCAAGTAGCCGCATGATTTTAATCACAAAATAATGATTACGTTTAGTATAATATACAGATGAAAAGGGCATAGATGAAAATCAATACCCATCTACAAATCACTCAATCATACCAATAAACATTGATAGAAAAAAAGAAATCGTTTGGAAATGAAGAGGTTGCTATTCTGGTTGGATTAATTCAGAAAGACCAAACAGAGCAGCAAGTCATTGAGTATTTGGATGAATTGGAATTTTTGGCAGAAACTGCAGGCGCTAAATCGGTAAAACGGTTTACGCAAAAAATGGCTCACCCAGATAGCAAAACATTTTTAGGAAAAGGAAAGCTGGAAGAAATTAAGAACTACATTTTATTAAAAGGAAACATTACCATTGTTATTTTCGATGATGAATTATCGGGTGCACAAATCATCAATATCGAAAAGGCAATTGGCATGAAATCAATTGACAGGAGTGATTTGATTTTAGACATATTTGCGAGTAGGGCAAAAACGGCGCAGGCAAAAACGCAGGTGGAGCTAGCACAGTACCAATATATTTTACCTCGATTAAAAGGGATGTGGAAGCATTTGGAGCGTCAAGGAGGTGGAGTAGGTACCAGAGGTCCGGGGGAAACGGAAATTGAAACCGATAGAAGGATTGTTAAGGATAAAATAGCCTTATTGCGCAAGCGTTTGGTAGACATCGATCGTCAATCATTTACTCAAAGAAAGGAGCGCGGAGAGTTTATTCGCGTAGCATTGGTTGGATATACCAACGTAGGAAAGTCAACGCTGATGAATGTGTTGAGTAAAAGTGAAGTATTTGCAGAAAATAAATTATTTGCCACTTTAGATACCACCACCCGAAAAGTAGTATTTGAACAAACGCCTTTTTTATTGAGTGATACGGTAGGGTTTATCAGAAAATTGCCACATCATTTGGTGGAGAGTTTTAAAAGTACATTGGATGAAGTAAGGGAAGCAGATATTTTGCTACACGTGGTGGATATATCACATGCGCAATACGAGGAGCAATTGGCGGTCGTAAACAAAACCTTGGTAGAATTAAAATGTGCCGATAAGCCGGTGATCACAATCTTTAATAAAATGGATCGCTTCGAAGCCATTACATTTGATGAGTGGCTAGAAGATGACGTAAAGGTGGAAATCCTACGCGAATTGAAAGAGCGTTGGCAAGAAGAAACAAAGGGTAATTGTGTGTTTGTATCAGCAACGGAAAAAAGAAACTTAGACGGGTTAAGGCAAACGATTTTAAATAAGGTCAGGGAAATATACCAGATTAGATATCCGTATAAGGCGGAGTATTTTTACTAAAGAGGTTTGTGAGGTTTCTGAAGTTTTAGAGGTTTTAGAGGTTGGGGATTTCGAAAAGTATGAGCTTCATTTCCTTATTTTTAATTCCTTATTCCTTATTTTCTTTGCGTCTTTGCACCTTTGCGAGCTTTGCGCGAAACAAAACCACAAACCACAAACAATAAACCACAAACAATAAACAACAAACAAAAGATTCTTGATAGTAGTACGTTCCAACACCAAACGCCAAACCCCAAACAATTAATAACATGTCTTGGCTTAAAATTGCAGAAACCACATCCGATCTTTTTAAAGAAGGAAATAATATCGTTGAAATAGAATTGGGCGATAAAAAGGTATGTGTGGTAAAATGGAAAGACGATATAAAGGCATGTGCTGAAAAATGTCCGCATGCAGGTGCAAAGATGGTGGAAGGGTATTTAGATGC
>CAIQHJ010000154.1 GCA_903871575.1 uncultured Bacteroidota bacterium | reverse complement strand
GTTGTTGGTGGTAAAGGTAAAAAAGTAGACATCACTGCAAGAGTAAATCAAATCAAAGCTCAGGTAGAAAATACAACCAGCGATTACGATCGTGAAAAATTACAAGAGCGTTTGGCTAAATTGGCTGGTGGTGTTGCTGTATTGTATGTTGGTGCTGCTACTGAAGTGGAAATGAAAGAAAAGAAAGATAGAGTAGATGATGCATTACATGCAACACGTGCTGCGGTTGAAGAAGGAATTGTTCCTGGTGGTGGCGTTGCTTATATCCGTGCGGTATCTGCTTTGGATGCAAAAGTAAAAGGACAAATTGCCGACGAACAAACGGGTATGCAAATCGTAAGACGTGCTTTGGAAGAACCTATGCGTACATTAACTGCCAATGCAGGAATCGATGGTTCTATCGTTGTTCAAAGAATTAAAGAAGGTAAAGGAGATTTTGGTTTTAACGCAAGAACGGAAACATACGAAAACCTATTCAAAGCTGGTGTGATCGATCCTACGAAAGTAAGTCGTGTTGCATTAGAAAATGCCGCTTCTATCGCAGGAATGTTGTTGACTACAGAATGTGTAATTGCCGACAAACCTAAGAAAGAAGAACCACACATGCATGGCGGTGCGCCTGATATGGGTGGAATGGGGTATTAAGCTGGATAAGCTAGATAAGCTAGATAAACTAGATAAGCTAGATACTAGATATTGGATACTTGATTATAGGCGTGTTATTTATCTAGCATCTATTATCCAGAATCCAGCATCCAGAATCCAGAACCAAATTACAAGCCTGCTCATTAAAACGAGCGGGCTTTTTAATTGAAAATTTTGATAAAGAAGTTGCAACTTGGAGATAATCATCAACGCAAATCTAGTTCAACTCAATATATGCGGACTTGCCAAATTGCTTGATAATTGAATCTTTGATTTTAGTACTATCCCGAAATGCCGAATAAATGGGCACAGCCAAAACATGTTGATTGGAATCTTTTGAAACCAAAATCAAATTGCTGAAGCCGAAGCTAGCGAATTTCTTTTGAGCGGACAATGCCAATGAGGATGTTGGATAAGTGCGGATGATGATGTTGTAATGTATACTGTCTTTGCTTTTTGTAAGGGTGGTATCGATAGCTGCTGGTGATGCCACTGTTTGTTGATGCATACTGGTGTCTGCCATATAAGTTGCCGGACTATCCTGTATAGCAACACGATTTTCACTAATTGTTTTTTCGTTGTTAAATCGAATAAACACCAACGTTAGTATGCCTGCAATAACCAATAAAAACAATACAGGCAGGATCCATTTCTTATTGGATGATTTTCGTTTGGGCGTTTTGAAATTTAAATTATCTTTTGATGTATCTTTTTCAGCGATGGAAGTTTCGGCATCCTCAACTTTTGAAAGCATGGAAGTTCCTTGAGTAAATACATATTCATTTTGTTGGTTTTTTAAAATCGTTCCAACATTTTTGATGATTAATGGTTTTCCAATGTGTAAAAATTGCTTGCTCAACATAGTGTATGATTCCAAATCGGATGTGGCCAATGGTTTAATTTTCCTGGTTTGCGCAACAATATATTGTACCAAACCTTCGTCCATTGCTGTTTTGGTGTCAAATTCAAATCGAATGGCATGCTCTGGTAAAACAGCACTCGAGTCTGATTCAGATGAAAAATGTACATCAGCAGAGAGATATAATATTCCAATTTCTTGTAAGGATACCTTTTTGTTTAAGTAAAGGTATTGTGCAATGAGTTGTTCCATTTTCATACGAGCATATATTTACAGCTATGTGCAATATATCCAATTATAAGTGAATTTTAATTCCAATTAATTTATTTTTGTAGAATGATAACAGAAGCGGAAAAAAAGTTTATTGCACATTGGGAATCCGTGAGAGTGGAATACAGTTCAATGAAAAGTAAGTTGCTTAGAGGTTTACCGGCTGCCATACTTTTTACACTTCCCATCTTGTTCTCCATCGTTGCCGTGCAGTGGCTGTCCCCCGATTGGTTTACCAAATTGTCACAAAAAGCTATAGGTGCCACTTGGCCAATCATCATCAGTTTGATTGTTATCATTTTCTTTTTTTCTTTGGCCCGAATGCATTTCAAATGGGAAATGAATGAACAACTGTTTAAAGAACTTAAAAACAAATTAAAACAAGATCAACCATAATTAAAAATTCATCCAACATGTTTAAAAAAATATTTTTGCTGGCTATTTTGGCTTCTACGCTTTTGACTTCTTGTTTCAAAGATCAGTGTCCATATTTAGATACCAGCATCACCGCTTCGAGTAGCGAAATCGCATATATGCAAACCTACTTTGCTACCAACAACATCACCGATGTTACCCAACATCCTAGCGGCGTTTTTTACACCATCGACACTGCCACTACCGGTAGCGGTCCTACACCCAATTTATGCAGCACCATATTGGTTAGATATGATGCATTTCGCCTAGGTTATGGCAATGCATTCGATAGTTACAACGATCCAAATGGTATTTCTTTTGTATTGGGTTCTTTAATTGTTGGTGTTCAAAAAACAATGCCGCTTATTAACTCCGGCCGCACAATCACCCTGTATATTCCCCCTTCTTTAGCTTATGGCAACAACGACATACGTGACGCCAACGGGGATGTAATTTTACCTGCCAATTCTTATATAAAATTTGTTATGACGTTGATCGCTGTTCAATAATTAACTTTTATCGCTACTTTGCATCATCATTAACGCAATCAATTCAACGCCGTGCAACAGGAAACCATATCTATTTTTGACATGTTCAAAATTGGGATTGGCCCCAGCAGTAGCCATACTTTAGGCCCTTGGCGTGCAGCTCAATTGTTTACAAAATCGCTAAAGGAAAAAGACTTTCTTCATCAAGTTGAAAGTTTAGAAGTATTGCTCTATGGATCTTTAGCCAAAACCGGTGTTGGTCATGGAACCGACATTGCCATTCAGTTGGGTTTGCTGGGTGAAGATCCCGTTACGTTCGATATCAACCTCATTCAAAGTCGCATCAACGATATCCAACAAATGAATCGGTTGTTGCTGGGTGGGTTGCACGAAATTCAATTTGTACCATCCAATGATATTGGATTTTTATACACAGAAATGTTGCCGTTTCACCCCAATGCACTCAGTTTCTTAGTCACCTTACACGACGGACAAACATTAGGGGAAACTTATTATTCTATTGGAGGTGGATTTGTAATTAAAGAAGGAGAGGATTTAGGTTCCCATCAGCAAATGGAATTGCCGTTTAATATCAATACTTCAGATGAGTTATTGCATTGGTGCAGAACAACAGGGATGAACATCAGCGAAATCGTATTGGAAAATGAATCCGCTTGGCGAAAAGAGTCAGAAACCATTTCAGGCGTTTTACACATCTGGGATATTATGAAACAGAGTATCTTCAAAGGTTGTCATGCCAATGGTATTTTACCTGGTGGACTTCAAGTTTCCAGAAGAGCACATCAACTCAATAAAAAACTCATCAACGATCAGGAATACTCAGATTATCCATCATGGTTACAATGCATCAAAAATGGCGGAAACGATTTTAAATATATTTTGGATTGGGTGAGTTGTTTTGCCTTGGCTGTAAATGAAGAGAATGCATCATTTGGAAGGGTGGTAACGGCGCCAACCAATGGAGCTGCCGGTGTGATTCCTGCCGTGCTTCAATATTATATTGCATTTTGTGATGGGAATAGGGAAGATAAAATTGTTCAATTTCTGTTAACCGCATCTGAAATTGGCAGCATTTTTAAAAAAGGCGCAACCATTTCTGCGGCTATGGGCGGTTGTCAGGCTGAAATTGGTGTGAGCAGTGCCATGGCTGCAGCGGCACTCACCGAATGCATGGGTGGTACACAGCGACAGGCGTTGATGGCAGCAGAAATTGCGATGGAACACCATTTGGGACTTACCTGTGATCCAATTGGAGGCTTGGTCCAAATTCCTTGCATAGAAAGAAATACTATGGGAGCTATAAAAGCCATTACAGCATCACAACTGGCACTCCAAAGCACACCCGATTTTGCAAAAGTTAGCCTCGATCATGTAATTAAAACGATGTGGAACACTGCGTTAGACATGAACAGCAAATACAAAGAAACCGCCGATGGTGGACTAGCCGTAAACGTGCCGATAAGTTTGAGTGAATGTTAGGTTTTTTAGATACTAGATGATAGATACTTGATACTGGATACTTGAAGATAGATACTTGATTCTGGATGATGGATTCTGGATGCTTGCAACTCGATAATTTACAATTTCTCCAGAAATTAAAAATAGGTTTAAAAAGAATATGGTTTAGTTTGTCTGAAATCCAATATCCAGCAACCAGCATCCAGTATCCAGCAAACCCTACACCCCATATTTTCTCTTCACCTCTCTGTCTGCCTCTCTTTCTTTAATGGTATTTCGCTTGTCGTAATTTTTCTTCCCTTTTCCTAGTCCGATTTCTACTTTTGCCAATCCTTTATCATTAAAGAAAATGCGCAAAGGAATAATGCTGTATCCTTTTTCTTTGATTTTGTTTTCCAGCTTACTTAATTCTCTTTTGGTAAGTAGCAATTTTCTTTCTTGCAATGGCTGGTGATTGGAGAGTGTACCGAATGCATATTCAGAGATATGCAAACTTCTTAAATACAATTCATTTTGATGGAATATGCAATAACTGTCATTAAAACTAACTTTTCCTGCACGCAGCGACTTTACTTCAGTGCCCGACAAGACAATGCCTGCTGCGTAAGTGGCTTCAAAATAATATTCGAAATGAGCTCTGCGATTGAGGAATTCCAAGGGCTTTTTTTGTAAAGATAATTAAACTGATGTTGAAGTGGAAGAACAGTTTGCACAATGAATTTGTGATGTTACATGATATGGCGCATGCCTAAAAAAAGAAAACCAGGGTAGAAACCCCGGTTCGTTTTTAATCCGTACCCTATGAAAACTGAGTCAAATATAATAGCTTTTTTCAAAAAATTATCGGTTTGTTAATTTATTTTTAAATATTTTTTTTGCTTTGTAGTATATGTACTACAAAGCCATCGCATACATGCAATGATTGTTGGTGCAAAAAAACAGATGTAGATTAGT
>CAIQHJ010000153.1 GCA_903871575.1 uncultured Bacteroidota bacterium | reverse complement strand
TGCGCTGATTATTGTTTGTGATGATGCCACATTCACCAGCGAAACGTTGAATAATTTTCTTTGGGTTGCCTTCACCAGATGCAATCCATCGCACGATATTTATGGTGTAGACAGTTTTATCCAGCACAAACATTGGGGATGTGATGGTCCACTGATTATAGATGCCCGAATCAAACCTCATCACGCGCCACCAGTTGAAAAAAATCAAGCTATGGAAAAACAAATTGACCATTATTTTGAAAAAGGCGGTCCACTTTATGGCATTGTAAAGTAAACAATTGTCCTTTGCCATTTAAATTAGATAACAGCATGCGTTACATTTCAACTTTCCTGTTTTTTATTTTTTGTTTCTGCGCTGCAGATGCACAACCGTTTTCAAAAAAAGACATCAAAAAAGACGACAACAGTTTGCTTTGGGAGATTTCGGGCGGTGGTTTACAAAAGTCGTCCTATTTATTTGGGACATTTCATTTGATGTGTAAAGATGACATTCATTTTTCCAATAACCTCAAAAAAGCGCTAACAGCTTCAGAAAAATTATACTTAGAAATGGATTTAGATGACCCTTCAAATACTGTAGGAGCGTTGATGTTCATGAACATGAAAGATGGTAAAACCTTGCGAGATTTTTATACACCAGAAGCATATGCTAGGGTGAAGAAATTTTTCTATGACTCCTTAAAATCGAGCTTGCAGATGTTTGAACGCATGAAACCCAGTTTTGTAAGCGCTATGTTGTATCCGATGATGATGCCCTGCAAACAAATCAGTGGCGTAGAGGAATCGCTGATGGCGTTGGCTAAAGCACAATCTCTACCCATCGAAGGCCTCGAAACCATCGCATTTCAAGCGTCTTTGTTTGATGCAATTCCAGATGCCGAACAAGCACAAGCTATGCTCAATACCATCGATAGCTTGTCCTATTATAAAGGCTACTTTGTAGAAATGTTGAAAAAGTATCAATCTCAGAACCTCAAAGACATTGAAGCTTCTTTTGCTACCGAACCGGGGTTTGAGAAATCGAAATCTGTTTTACTTGACAACAGAAATATTAATTGGGTAACACAGTTGAACAGCATCATGAAAACACAAGCTGTTTTTATTGGTGTTGGTGCAGGTCATCTTTGTGGGAATTTGGGACTCATCGCTTTGCTGAGAAAAGAAGGATATACATTGAAGGCCATCGTCAACGAGTAGACGCTTGATCATCTCACCACTACTTCTTTTATAACCTGATCGCCAAGTGCCTCATTCACCCGAGCGATAATGGTTTCTTTCTGATACATCAACTCATTTTTTAAAGGTGCAACTGCAGATTGGATAAACAAAGTTTGTCCGATAATCTTAATGCTGTCGGTGTATTTTGCAATAGTAACGCCCATCAATTCTTCCCATAGCTCTTCCAATTGCACGGCTTGAATTCCGTTCTTTAAACGACTGTTTTTTAAAAACTGCTGCATTGCTTCTTGTATCGATAAAGATGCCATTGGGTAAAGATAATTAAACGGTGGCTGATAATTCAACAATTTGATACGCTATGCCTAACTGTGCAAATGATTTTTCCAATCTTTCTTTGTGCGTATCTGTAATGAAAACCTGGCCATCATTGCGTTTACATACATGTGCCAAGAGATTGTTCATCCTGTTTTCATCGAGTTTTTCAAAAACATCATCCAGCAATAAAATAGGCGAGAATCCTTTGGCATTTTTGATGATTTCATACTCCGCCAATTTTAAAGCAAACAACAAACTTTTCTTTTGTCCCTGTGAAGCGATTGATTTAAAAGCTTGGCCTTCAGACAATAACTGCAAATCATCTTTGTGAATACCAGCACCAGTTCTCGATAAAATAAAGTCTTTTTCTCGGTTGTTTTTCAATAAATCAGACATTGGTAGTGCCGCCAATTGTGATTCGTACGTGATGTTGATATTGTCGTGAGATTGTGCAATATCACCATAAAAATTGAACCCTGTTTCTACTAAGGTTTTGCAATATTCGGTTCGTTTTTCGAAGATGTAATGGGCCGGCAAAATCATTTGTTCATCCAAAATATCCAACAACGCGGTATCGAGTTTACCTTTTTCTTTGGAGGATTTGAGCAAGCTGTTTCTTTGTTGCATTATTTTGTTGTAAGCAATAAGCTGTTGAAGATATGTTTTATCGAGCTGGCTAATGACGGTATCGATAAGTTTGCGACGTTCTTCACTTCCGCCGTTGATGATTTCAATATCATCGGGTGCAATCATAACGCAGGGTAGAAGTCCAATATGGTGCGACAATTTGGTATAAGGCACATCGTTTAAGAAAAATTCTTTTTTGGAATTGGGTTTAAGGATACACACAACCTTGTTTGTTTGTTGCGCAACTAAAAAGGAAGCTGCTAACCTAAATCCATCTTTATTAAATCCAATATTTAGATTATCAGAAGTTGTGAAATAGCTTTTTGTAAAACAAGCATAATAAATGCTGTCGATTAGATTCGTTTTGCCCACACCATTTTTGCCACAGATTCCGATGAGGTTAGCCGTGAAATCAAATGACTGAATGTCGTAATTTTTAAAATGTGTAAGGACGACTTTCTGAAGTTGCAACATATGGCTGCAAGATAATTGATATTCATTGGTTACAAATCATTGGCCAAATGCCCTTCAAAAAAAGGCCGAAAATCAGGAATATTTGTACTTATTTTGGTGAATTTCAAAATTTTACAAGATGCTTTTTTTTTAGGATTTAGTCCTTATCTTTGCCCACTAAAATTTAAAACATTGGCACCAAAGTTTTCTAAAGAAACTTATTTATACTGGTACGAATTGATGCTTTTGCTGCGTCGATTTGAAGAAAAAACTGGTCAATTGTATGGCATGCAAAAAATCCGTGGATTTTGCCATTTGTATATTGGACAAGAAGCATTAGCGGCTGGCTGTATGACAGCAACCAATCCGGATGATAAATTTATTACCGCATACCGCGATCACGGATTAGCTATCGCAAAAGGCATTACGTCAAACAGTTGCATGGCAGAGTTGTATGGAAAAGCAACAGGCTGTAGCAAAGGAAAGGGTGGCAGTATGCACTTTTTCGGTTTGAAAGAAAACTTTTTCGGCGGCCATGGAATCGTAGGCGCACAGATAGGAACTGGCGCTGGATTGGCTTTTGCTGAAAGATACAGAGGCACAAACAACGTGGTACTTTGCTTTTTTGGTGATGGTGCAGCTCGTCAGGGGATGTTGCATGAAACATTCAATATGGCGATGCTATGGGATTTACCCATTGTGTTCATTTGTGAAAACAATCACTATGCCATGGGTACTTCTGTTGCCAGAACCAGCAAAACCTTAGACATTTATAAAACAGCCGATGCATACGAAATGCCTTCAGATACCATTGATGGTATGAGTCCAGAAGAAGTACACAATGGTGTTTTGCGTGCTGTGAACAGAGCTAGAGAAAAAGGCGGTCCAACATTATTGGAAATCAAAACATATCGTTACAAAGGTCACAGTATGAGTGATCCTCAAAAATACAGAACAAAAGAAGAATTGGAAGAATACAAAGACAGAGATCCAATTGACCATGTATTAAGGGTTTTGCAAACAGAATATAAAGTTACAGACGAAGAAATTGAAGTCATTATCGAAAGAGTGAAAAAAGAAGTAGAAGACTCCGTTACATTTGCAGAAGAAAGCCCTTGGCCAGATGAAAGCGAATTACTAAAAGACGTATATATTCAACAAGATTATCCATTTATCATGGACTAATTCTTTTTTACCAATTTTAATATTAATAAAATGTCAGAAACAACAGAAATAGAAGTAACTACGCCAGCTGCAGAATCAGTAGATATGATGGATAAAGCCAAAAGCTTTTGGTCTAAGAACAGCAAAACTGTAATTTATGGTGGTATTGCAGTGATTTTAATTTTGGCAAGTTATATTGGTTACGAAAAGCTCATCAAGGAACCAAAAGAATTGAAAGCTGCTGAAACTGTTTTTTTAGCAGAAAATATTTTCGACAAAATGGCTAGCACAGGGTTCAATAAAGATTCAGTAAATATCGTATTGAATGGCGGCGTGTTGGATGGTGCAAACATCACCGGCTTATTAAAAGTGATCAACAATTATGGTGGTACAAAAACCGCTGATCGTGCAACATTTATGGCTGGTGCTTGTTACTTGCAAATCAAGGAATATGACAAAGCCATCAAATACTTAAAGGATTTTAATGGCGCTGATGCTACACAAATCAAAAGCAAAGCATTTTTAATGATGGGGCATGCTTACGCAGAAAAAAATCAAGTTACAGAAGCGATGGCTGCATACAAAAATGCTGCTGAAGTAAATACCAAAGACGAAGCTGTTACGCCAGATGCTTTAATGGTTTGTGGCGCTTATGCAGAATACAACAACAAAAACGCAGAAGCTATTGAGTTTTTCAAAAAACTAAAAGATAATTACCCATTGTATTCAGCAGTAAGCAGCGGTGAGGTTGATAAACGCCTTGCTCGTTTAGGAGAATTCAATTAATCAAATACATTATGTCCTTAAACAGACCAGATCATACTTCCAACGAAGGCATCCAATTACAAAAGGGTGCCTTTGTTGTATTGGTAAAAACAGAATGGAACAACGAAATCGTAGATGCCTTGGAAGCTGGTGCAATCGATGTCCTATCAAAACAGGAAATTTCCTACAAAACCATCACGGTTCCTGGCGCTTTTGAAATTAGCTTCGCCATCAAAGACTATTGGGAAAATGCAGATGAAATGCCAGCAGCTTTTATTGCGCTGGGTTGTGTTTTGAGAGGAGACACCCCTCATTTTGATTATGTATGTAAAGCGGTTACCGATGGTGTCGTTCAGCTCAATTTACAAATGCCCGTTCCAACAATATTTGGCGTTTTAACTGTAGACACATCCGAACAAGCCATAGAAAGAATAGGAGGTAAACATGGCCACAAAGGAGAAGAAGCCGCAGTTACAGCCTTAAAAATGATGGCACTTTCTCAATCTTTTAAAAGCCACACTGCACGATGAGGGTTCAACTTTTTATACCTTGTTTCGTTGATCAATTGTATCCTTCAACCGCTTTCAATATGGTAAAAGTATTGGAAAAAGCAGGCTGTGAAGTGGTGTACAATACCAATCAAACATGTTGCGGTCAACCTGCATTCAATGCGGGCTTTTGGGAAGATGCAGCAGCTGTTGCAGAGAAATTTATTAGCGATTTTAAATCTACGGATTATGTTGTTGGCCCGAGTGCTAGTTGCGTTGGATTTGTTCGCAATTACTATCCAAAACTATTAGAAAATGGCGCTCAACATCACCAAGGAAAAGAACTTTCCAATCGAATTTTTGAATTCACTGAATTTCTCATAGACATCTTACAGATAGATAGTTTTGGTGCAAAATTACCCGGATTGGCTACATACCATGATAGTTGTGCAGCTTTAAGAGAATGTAAAATAAAAGAAGGTCCAAGAAAACTATTGCAAAACGTAGAAGGATTAGAACTTGTTGAAATGAACGATGTGGAAACTTGCTGTGGTTTTGGCGGTACATTTTCTGTAAAATTTGAAGGCATATCAACCGGAATGGTTGACCAAAAAATTCAAAATGCGGTGGCTACTGGCGCATCGCTCATTGTTTCAACCGATTTGAGTTGTTTGATGCAAATGGGCGGATACATCAAACAACAAAACTTAGCCATCAAAACCATGCACATTGCAGATGTTTTGGCAAGTGGATGGTAAGACAGCTCTATTTAATTGTTAAATGAGTTTAGTAAGTTTAATGGTTATTCTTCTAATGAGTTTTTAATTCATTCGCGGTTTTGAAATAAATTGACAATCCATTCGATCCATTTTTTATTTTTGCATTTTTAATTCTAAATTCTACATTTCACATGTCTTATTGGTTAGTAAAATCAGAGCCTTTTAAATACAGCTGGGATCAGTTTGTATTGGACAAGCAAACCTTTTGGGATGGCGTAAGAAACTACGGCGCTAGAAATAATTTAAAAGCAATGAAAAAAGGCGATTTGGTTTTGTTTTACCATAGCAACGAAGGCGTTGAAATTATTGGTATAGCAAAAGTGGTAAAAGAAAGCTACCAAGATCCAACAACAGAGGAAACAGCCTGGGTAGTTGTGGATTTAAAGCCCGTGAAAAAATTAAAAAAAACAGTTCCTTTGTCCATCATTAAAAAAGATAATCGCTTAGCAGACATGGATTTGGTTCGATTGGGACGCTTATCAGTTCAAACCGTTAAAGAATCAGAATGGTTTGTAATAATGGATTTGGCAGGGGAGAAGATTGGGTAAGTTTGACGTTTGTGGTTTGGTGTTTGTTGTTTGGTGTTTGTGGTTTGGTGTTTGTTATTGTGTTCAAAAGTACAAAAGGTTTAATTGGTTCAAAGGGTTGTATCGAGTAAAACATTTTAAACAGTTTGAACTCATTGATTTTTTTGAACAATGTTGTCTCATCAAGCCTATCCAGTATCAAGTATCCAGTATCCAGCATCAAGTATCAATTCTGCAATATTCTATTTCAATAAAATGGAAGACCCTTTCAACTGTACTCTCTTCCCTGTATCAGTATCGGTATAAATCAATATCCAAACATAAGTTCCGGGATCGGCAGGCTGCCCTTTAAATTTACCATTCCATTTTTTTGTCCAGTCCCGGGTTTCAAAAATCATCTGACCCACACGATTGTACACACGGAACAAAAGATCAACTGCTTTGTATGCATTCAAAGGATAGAGATAATCATTCAGCCCGTCATTATTGGGTGTAAAAGCATTGGGCACAGCAATATAACAACTGTTAGGTACCACTATTTTTTGTACGGCGGTATCAAAACATCCAATATTATTCTGAACAATCAGGCGTGGAAATACATCAGTTGTAACCCGCGGAGGAATATAGGACTGAGGTGATGGCGTTTGTGAATTGCTGGTTACGCCATTCCCAAAGTCCCAGAACCAGTTAACAATATTACCGGTACTGTTGTCTTTAAAAACAGCAAACTCATTGGGACAAACAATACCTGTTGCTTCAAAGGCTGCATTCATTTCA
>CAIQHJ010000152.1 GCA_903871575.1 uncultured Bacteroidota bacterium | reverse complement strand
TGACAAAGCCGCCCTATGTGCATACATGAAATTTTCTTTCTTTGGCGATGTGATGGCAACAAACAACAACTGCGCACCGCTGCTAGCAATTTGATTGGCGACTTCCGCTTCTTCTTCTTTTGTATAATATCCATTTCTATAGCCCGCAATAATTGCTGCACCATACTGAGCCGTATATATGTCTACTACTTTTTTTACAATCTCTTCTTTTGCACCCAGAAAAAAACATTTGTATTGTTTTTCTGAAGCCAACTTTACCAACTTTTGCATTAAATCAGCACCAGCAACTCGCTCTGGCAAATACCCACCCAAAAATCTCGACGCCCACACAATCGACTGCCCATCTGCATTGATCAAATCACAACTCACCACACTTTCAAACAATTCTTTGTCTGTTTGCATCGCCACCACTTTTCCAGCATTCACCACCACATGATTGATACGTTCCTTTTTTTGAATCGCTTGATCAATGAACAACAATGTTTCTTGCATCGTTAACGCATCAATAGGAATATTTAAAAAATTTACTTTTTTATGCTGCATCATCCTTATTTATTTTATTGAAATGTGATAAATAAATACTGAAACATACAAACATCCATGCTTGAGACCATCGCATGTATGGTATCTTAGATGTGATGTATCGATTGATTTGATAGTAAAAATATCCTTTCGGCGATTGCATGTTGTCAATTGTCCATTGCAAAACTTTCTCTGCCATTGCTTGATGCGCCTCTAATGCATTCAATTTATGCAAGGTAACAATCAATTGAGATGGAGCGTGTATGTCAATTGGATAGAGATGATTGGAGTAATATTTACACCGGCCATCTTCCAAAAAAAAGGTATCAATATAATATTGAAAACCCTTTTTCAGTGCTGCTGCATATGTTTCGTCTCCAGTATATTTGATGTAATCGGCAATGCATTCTAGATTATATCCAGAATGAAAATTATCAATCCATTGATGAAATGGCAAGGTGCCATAACTCCAAGATCCGTTTTCTTTTTGATGCGCGCAGCAAAATTGCACCGCAGATGTTGCCGTGTTTTTTAGATCTGTTTCTTTTGTTATTGAATAAACCCGGGCCAACAATCTAGCTCCCAATAAAGATGCATTGTACACCACACTGTTGTCTACCGGTGAATAGGAAAACGCTATGGAATTGCCATCTCCCTTTGTTCTGTTTAAATCTTTCAAAATAAAATCACAAGTAGATCGAGCCATATCCAAACAACGTGATTCTCGGGTGATTTCATAAGCATCTAGCAGTGCATTGGCTACAAACGACGATGCCACAATAGTAGGCGTGTACTTGGGTTGAAAAAATGCTTTTGCCTGCCAATCGAAATTATAACCCCAACAACTACCCGAGTATCCTTTGCTCTGTAATGATTCTATTTTTGAAACGAAGTAAGCTATTTTATCTACATATGCTTGTTGTGGATCTTGATGATACAAATGACAATATCCAGTAAGAAACAAACCCATTGCCTTTGGATTGTCTTCTTTTTTAATGCCTACCCATTTCCTCAAATTCAATGGCGACCGCTTAAACACCTGAATCCAAATCAACCTTGCCCATTTGAGTTTGGGTATAAATGGAATGCATTGAAACAACTTGCTATTTAACCCATCATATGGATCATACCCTTTAAAGTCACTGCGTTCACAATAACTTTTTAATTGTTTAAATGATATGTTGATGGATGTATTATTCATGTATAACGGATGCAATCAATTCTGTATAAAATGAGCCATCGTCAATGGCCGTTGTATTTATTTTGTTTTGTTTTAATTGGATTGCTGCAATAATGGACAATAATTTTTGATACCCATCTTGTACATTCCTGGTTTCAAATGTTATGGTTCCATCGGGTCTTGTTACAACATCTGATGCCAACACAAATTTGTTGAGATACAAACCTTCTCTAATGGTTAGCGCATCTCCATCTGTATTGGTAGGCCTGATAACGATATCTGATGCTTCAATTAATTTTACAAACGATAATCTCTTTTGTATTAAAAAAAAGACATCCTCCAATTCATTGTCCTTTATAAATTCCTTTGCTTTTTCAAAACGTTCGGCGCCAATTTGCAGCGATGAAACTGTAAAAATAAACTCAACAAATCTATTGTTGTCTTTCAACATTTTTACCAACTGCAACGAAATATCCAAGCCATACAAATCCTGGTTGTTGAACGTATCCAATCTAGAAGCGTTGGCACAAATAATTAATTTATTTTTCTTTCTTGCATTTTTGATTCGCTCTTTTAGCTCAATGGGCAGCTCAGGTTCTTCACTCATGATGGGTGGTAAGAATGCATTTTTTATCACGCATTTTTCTACAGGCAATTTTAACTTGTGCTGAATTTCATTGTTCACTAAAATGATGCGATCGGATAAACCATAGATGCGCTCATCTATTTTTCTAAAAACAAACGACCTGCGATTGCCATATCCGTGAATGGTGATGATGATTTTCTTTCCCATCCACTTACCAAACAGAATATGTAATTTCTTAAACAACCTATTCCCACTATGTATAAACAATACATCGGCCCGCTTTACTTTTTTAAGATATTGTCCAATGTTCAGCGTTCTCAAATTGAAAAAAGCTGCTTTTTTTTCTGCAGACTCATCAATAAAATCCAAATCAAAATCGGCTTCGAGCAAATGTTTGAGTCGCCAGATATGAATGCTGATGCCACCTGCAGGAGGTGGAAGTGGCCCGGAAATTAATATGTTGTAGCGTTTATGCATTATGGTAAGCTAAATACGAAAACCAGTTATGGCTTTTGCTTTATAATCAATTTATATTTTTGGTTGGGAAATGTTGTTAAGTCATCCATGGTACAATAGGTAAATTTTATTTCCATATCGGTGCCCACCATCCTGATCCAGTTTTTTCGGAGTTGCTCTTCTTCAATTGAACTAAATGCTGGAGTGGTAACGAGTTTTACTTCAATCGGATCTTGAACATTGTATTGATGAATTTGAGCCATTTCGATATGTTTTACACCTTTGAATGTATGATCCAAACATCCCACCAAACTACCATCTTTCAATTCTACATTTTCACTGGCTCTTCCCTGAATTGATAAGATAGTTGGGGCTACGATGTTTTTTTCAAAACTTGCAGGCGTTACTTCAACCACATCATCAACAACGTAACGAATGAGCGGGAATCTTTTGTTGATCAGATTGGTGGTAATTACATGGTTAGATGCATATTCATTTAAGGCATAAAGCGGTAGGGGATAATATTGCTTTTGTGCGTTTTCTGCAAGTAGAATGCTGCGCTCTGCATTTCCATACCAATCGTGAATGGTCGTTTTTAAAAATGGTTCGATTTTAGAACGCTGAACCGACAACAAGGTTTCTGATGAAGTAAATGCGTTGGGAATTTCCAAAGCGTATCCTTTTTTCTCTAGTTCCAAACAAAACTTATGCAAATAACTGGGAAATGCTTCTACTGCAACCGGCCCAAAATCTTTCACCATTTGATAATACATATCGATGGTGGATGCATTGATATTTGGACTTGATATGTATAAGATGTTGGCTTTTTTATAATACTCGTAAGGTGTAGATTTTCCCAAAACCCCACGAATAGAAAGCAAGGGTTGCCCCAATTTATACCCATGTAAATTTCTGTAATGCTTGATATATGCTTGTTCTGTGGCAATATCAAAGATGGTTCTGTATAATGTTAATGGACTTCCAGAAGTTCCACTGGTGAGTCCAATTACTTTTAAAAAATCGTAACTGT
>CAIQHJ010000151.1 GCA_903871575.1 uncultured Bacteroidota bacterium | reverse complement strand
CCATATCACCCAAATTTCCTTCACTCACTTGAACGCCATTTACTTTACACGTCATTTTTAAATTCCATGCTTTACCGGTATGGTTTTCTTTACAAGGGATTTCAAAAGCGGTCAACTCATCTAAAGTAACCAACATTGGTCCAATCACGGTTGAAAAATCTTTTCCTTTGGCTGGTCCTAAATTCAGCAGCATTTCTTCCATTTGCAAGCGACGCGCACTCATATCGTTCATAATCATCAAACCGCCAATGTATTGATCGGCTTGATTTGCCGGAATGTTTCTGCCCTTACGATTGATTACAATGGCAGCTTCCAATTCGAAATCCAGTTTTTCAAAATGATCGGGCATACAAACGATATCGCCTGGCCCTTGAATGCTGTTGTGGTTGGTAAAATAAAAAATAGGATATTGATCAAATTCTGCAATCATATCCACTTTACGATTTCTTCTGGCAGCAGCCACATGTTGCCTAAATGCATATCCATCTCTACAACTTGTAGGATGCGGAATAGGCGCTAGAATATTTGTTGCGTTAAAAGCGGTATTCGATTGTTTTGCTAAAACACCTTCTTTTAAATGCTTTTCGGCATTCAATGCCATTGGATAAAAATCATCCCAATGGTTTAAAAAATCCGACATTTTATTGGGAAGTGCTGGATTCAAGCTGTTCAAATCATACAACATGCCATCCATCAACATTGCCAATTGTTCTTGATTATCTTTTAAGTAGGTAACTAGTTTCATTTTTTGTTAATTAAGTAAAAAGTAAAAATTTAAATGTAAAAAGTAAAAAGTGAAAAATCGGACAGACCTAGTTGACTAAATTTTTGATTCTCCTTTTTTGAATTTTAATTCCCCACAAATGTATGGCAAACCTAAAATTATTGCTTACAAAAATTGATAATACAAGCAAAATGCAGGTAAAAATCCGAGAATTAATAAACTAATCACATTTAACTCCTTGCCAACCCACTTTAAACCTTTACCTTCGCACGTCAAAAATAAAATGCTTTGAAAAAAAGCAACAAAAATTAAACAATGAATATTCGCAACATCGCAATTATTGCCCACGTAGATCACGGTAAAACAACATTGGTGGACAAAATTTTACATGCAACTAAAGTTTTTAGAGAAAATCAGGAAACTGGAGAGTTAATCATGGATAGTAATGACCTTGAAAGAGAAAGAGGGATCACTATTTTTAGTAAAAACGTATCTGTAACCTATAAAGACGTTAAAATTAACGTAATCGATACCCCTGGTCACTCGGATTTTGGAGGTGAAGTAGAAAGGGTGTTGAAAATGGCGGATGGGGTTTTGTTATTGGTGGATGCTTTTGAAGGACCAATGCCACAAACTCGTTTCGTATTACAAAAAGCTTTGGCTTTAGGTTTAAGACCAATTGTAGTTATTAATAAAGTAGATAAACCAAATTGCCGTCCGGATGAAGTGCATGATTCCGTATTTGAATTGTTTTTCAATTTAGATGCTTCTGAAGAGCAATTGGATTTCCCAACTTTTTATGGTTCAGGTAAAAATGGTTGGTTCAACAGCTCATTAACACAAATCGATAACATCAGCCCATTGTTAGATGGCATTATTCAATATGTTCCAGAGCCAAAAGTAAATGAAGGATATTCTCAAATGCAAATCACTTCATTGGATTACTCTTCATTTTTGGGAAGAATTGCGGTTGGAAAAGTGGCTCGTGGTAGCTTAAAAGAAAACCAACAAATTGCTTTGATGCAAGCTGATGGATCTATCAAAAAAATGCGTATCAAAGAATTATATGTATTTGAAGGCATGGGCAAAAAGAAAGCTACAGAAGTATTTGCTGGAGATATTTGTGCCGTTGTAGGTTTGGATGAATTCAACATTGGAGATACCATTGCTGACGCAGAAAATCCGGAAGCATTACCAGTAATCAGCGTAGATGAACCAACAATGAGCATGTTGTTTGGTATCAACAACTCGCCTTTCTTTGGTAAAGAAGGTAAGTTTGTAACGAGTCGCCATTTACGTGATCGTTTATTTAAAGAAACAGAAAAAAACTTGGCACTTCGTGTTGAGGATAGCGATAGTGCAGATAGCTTCTTGGTTTTTGGTAGAGGTATTTTGCATTTAGGTATCTTAATTGAAACCATGAGAAGAGAAGGTTTTGAGTTAACCATCGGACAACCTCAGGTTTTGGTAAAAACAATTGATGGTAAAAAACACGAACCATACGAGAATTTAGTAGTTGATGTGCCTCAAGAATATAGCGGTAAAGTAATCGACTTGGTTACTCAACGTAAAGGCGAAATGTTGATCATGGAAACAAAAGGTGAAATGCAACATCTTGAGTTCGAAATTCCTTCAAGAGGTTTGATTGGTTTGAGAAGCAACATGTTGACCAACACTGCTGGAGAAGCTGTAATGGCGCACCGTTTCATCGATTACAAACCATGGAAAGGACATATTCCTGGAAGAAATAACGGGGTTTTGTTATCAAAAACAACTGAAAAAACAACCGCATATTCAATTGATAAATTACAAGATAGAGGACGCTTTTTTGTAGATCCAGGAGATGAAGTTTATGCAGGTCAAATTATTGCGGAGCACATCAAGCCAGGAGATTTAGTAGTAAATGCTACGGAAGCAAAAAAATTAACCAACCACCGTGCAAGCGGATCGGATGATGCTTCTAAAGCAGCACCAAAAATCTTAATGACTTTGGAAGAATGTATGGAGTATATCCAACAAGATGAGTGTATTGAAGTAACGCCAAAAAGTGTAAGATTGAGAAAAACAATTTTAAACGAAGAGGATAGAAAACGTGCATCAAAATCAATAAGTCAAGAAGCTTAATTTTTAATCATCAAATTCATAAACTAAATAATTACTTTTTAAATTTTTTAGTCATGCAAAAAGGACCGGTTTCTCAATATATTCAACATCATTATCGCCATTTTAATGCAGCCGCTTTAATGGATGCAGCAAAAGGTTACGAAACACATTTAACGGAAGGTGGTAAAATGATGGTTACGTTAGCGGGCGCGATGAGCACAGCTGAACTTGGATTGAGTTTTGCAGAAATGATCAGACAAGGAAAAGTGGATATCATTAGTTGCACCGGTGCCAATTTGGAAGAAGACATCATGAATTTGGTTGCGCACTCTCATTACAAGAGAGTGCCTAATTATCGCGATTTAAGTCCGCAAGACGAATGGGATTTATTGGAGAACCATTACAATCGTGTAACAGATACATGTATTCCTGAGGAAGAAGCATTTAGAAGATTACAAAAGCATATCCATCAATTGTGGAAAGATGCCAATGATAAAGGTGAAAGCTATTTCCCGCACGAATACATGTACAAAATGTTGTTGAGTGGTGTGTTGGAACAGTATTACGAAATAGATCCAAAAAACAGCTGGATGTTGGCTGCTGCGGAAAAAAATATTCCAATTGTCGTTCCAGGTTGGGAAGACAGTACCATGGGAAACATTTTTGCTTCTTATGTCATTAAAAATGAAATGAAAGCCACCACCATGAAATCAGGTATTGAGTACATGGTTTGGTTGGCAGATTGGTATAGAAATAATTCATCTGGTAAAGGCGTTGGCTTTTTCCAAATTGGTGGCGGTATTGCAGGTGATTTTCCAATTTGTGTGGTGCCCATGATGTATCAAGATTTAGAATGGCACGACGTACCATTTTGGAGCTATTTCTGCCAGATAAGCGATTCAACCACTTCTTACGGTTCATATTCTGGTGCTGTTCCAAATGAAAAAATCACTTGGGGTAAATTGGATATCAATACACCGAAATTTATAGTGGAAAGTGATGCCACCATTGTAGCACCTTTGAT
>CAIQHJ010000150.1 GCA_903871575.1 uncultured Bacteroidota bacterium | reverse complement strand
GTAACTGTTGTATACCTCTTCAATATTATTTTTGATGCTGTTTCTGTTAATGGTAGGTAATTTCTGGATGTCGGAAAGATGTTTAATATCTGCTATTCCGATTTGATGATTTGTATATAGCTTGGTGTAAAAAGGGGAGTGTTTGTATGCGTATCTAAAAATCGACAAAAAACGCTGCTCATATAAAGCCAACAGCTCATCTTCACTCAGGTGATATAACCGCTCAATCTTACGAGTTGCCGTATCCGTTAAGATATTATTCTTTGCATAGAATTTAATCCATTCATTCATAAGGGTAAGTAGGTGTTTTTTCTGATCAAAGGTTAAATATGAACAGAAAGCAATGATCGACCGGAATCATCAATCATTTATTTTTAAATTTAATTTTAATCTTTTACATAAAAAAATCTTCATTTGCGCCAACGGATTAAAGATTTTCCTCAATCCGTCTACTACTATAACGCCATCTGAGATATTTATTGTATGTATAGCAAAATTAAATCTAGTGTTTTGTAATGGAAACAGCTCTTTGTAGGGCTTTTCTTCAAATTGTTGTTCGTCTAATTTTTCAATTTTATGGATGACAATCGATTTCCCATAATAATCGGAAGAGTTTTGAGCTGGTCGGAATATTTCTCCGTTTTGTATGATGAAATTACCTGCAGGTCGAGATCCTTTTAGATTTGTTTTAACCGGATTTTGTGGGTGAGGCTGATAATTTCCATCCCAAGTATTCGAAAAATAAATGTACAATCCTGCATTGCTATCGTCTCCTCGCTTGGTAGCAAACAACCAATATTTGTTGTTGTGAAACAAAATCGTACTATCTAACAATCCTGAGTTGGGGATGATTGTTTTTTTGTTGACCAAGGTATGTAGCACCTCATCATATTCATAACAACACAAATCACCTTCCTTACTCGATTCGGGCATGATATAAATTTTTCCATGCTCATGTATTACATTGGGATAAGATAAATGTAGTCCAGTATCTAAAATTGTATGTTGTTTTTTTACAGAAAAATCGGCATTCAACACATCCACAGAAACTTTTCCATACTGATCGTCGTTGTCGTAGTCTTCATAAATAACAACTTGTTCTCCATGTTTTGTTTTAAATACAAATGGATCGGCATAAAATCGAGTGTCTTTAGGAGCCGCAGCCCAATGAAAATTCAATCCATCGATACCATCTGCCAAAACATCTCTGTCTTTTAAATGACACAAGCCATAAGTCCATTGTTTGATATAGCATTTGTCGATAATGGCGTCAAGTAGTTTCATGTGCTAATTCAAATTATTTATGCTGATTAATTTTGAGTTGGTGATAAAAGCCAATGGTTTGATCTGCAACACTATTGCTCGAACATTTTTGCAATGCAGCTGTTTTTGCTGCCATTGAAATGCGATGAACCAGTGCATGATTATTGTGTAATGACATTAAAGTGTCAAAGAGTTTTTTTGAATCTTCGATATCAAATAAATATCCATCCACACCATCTTCAATCATGGTTGCAATGCCACCAACTGCCGAACTGACAACCAATTTTCCGGCAGATTTAGCTTCAGCAATTACCATAGGAAGTGTTTCGGCTAAAGAGGTCATGATTAATATATCGGCATCACTGATGAATTGTATGATTTCATCCTGATTGACCCAACCATGAAAATGTACAAGATTTTCTAATTGATTGGCTTGTATAAATTTTGTGATCTGTTGTTCATAAACGGTTTGCTCGTAACCGCCCACCACATCTAGCGTGTACACAAAGCCCTTATTTCGAAGTGCTACAATGGTTTGAAGTGCCAACAATATATTTTTTCTGTTATTGATGACGCCAATGTACAATAATCGATTATCTGTTTGTTCTTTTACAGGGATTCGAAAAAACACAGATTTAATGGCGTTGGGGATGATGGCAGTTTGATAAACTGCTGTAGGATTGAATTGCTGTTTTGATATCTCAGAAAGAAAAACAATGTTTTTAGGTTGAAAAAGCAAGTTGACTAAACCATTGAAAACCCAGGTTATTTTTTGTTTCCATCCTGTTTTGGTAACCGATTCTTTGAGTGCATTGCCATGTATTGTAACCAATTTGGGCTGCTTTATTTTTAAGAAAGCGCCAACAAAATAAAAACTAT
>CAIQHJ010000149.1 GCA_903871575.1 uncultured Bacteroidota bacterium | reverse complement strand
GTCCGCCAAAGCTGATTGCAAAGCTCGCCGTTCCAGATGTAGATGGCGTTCCCGAAATCGCATACACAATGTTACCAGCTCCACTTGCCAACGTTCCAGCTTGAAGTGTTGCCGTTAAGCCTGTTACACCTGTTGATGAGATAGCTGTACCAAGCGTATATGCCAATCCGTTACCTCCCGTATATCCAACGGTTGCAGTTCCATTATAAGCTGTGTTTGCAGTAGGTGTAGCAGAATAGGTTGCGGAAGTACAATTCAATGTAGATATTGTTGGAGATACGACACTGCTGCCCACAACAAACTGCCCCATCATCCCTTCATCTTCATGTAATGCGATATGGCAATGGTACATAAATGGATGAACAGGATCTGCAAAGTCGTCGAACTTGGCGATGAACTTTACGGTTGTGTTTGCTGCAACAAAAACCACATCTTTCCAACCCGCTTGAGCTGCTGCTGGTGCTGCACCATTTACAGAAAGAATATTAAATTCCACATCATGAATATGAAATGGATGTCCAAAGTTTCCAGAGTTTGTAATTTGCCAAATCTCGGTATTGTCAAGTGGAACGTTATAATCGTTGTAATTGATATTAAACAACCTGTGATTCAATAAAAAGGCGGCTCCTGGAATTCCAGCAATATTGGTATCGCTTATGGTTAAAAAACGCGTAAGATTTGCATTTGCCGCTGGAATGGCAGTAACGGTTGTTAGTGCAGTAGGAATAGATACTATTGGATTTGAGGTTTGAGTTCCAACGTTTAAATGCAACACATTAAAATCAATTCTTGCCAATGCATTTGCAAAAGGCCCGTTTGGAAATAAATCACCACCAGGTACATTTTGTGCCAATGTAGAATTATACGCTTTTAAATTAAAGCTTGTTCCAGATTGACCAACACAATTCACCAATATTTCAATTCTTTCTCCAGCATGTAATAAATATCTGGTTAATGGAATAGGCGCTGCTAACAAACCGCCATCTGATGTTATTACATAAAATGTTCTGTTATCACTAAATCCTAAATTATAAGAGCGTTCAATCGCCGCATTTAAAATTCTTAATCTTACTACTTGTGCAGGTATAGTATGTTGCGGACTCAAGACCCCATTTACCATTGAGCTATCGCCATAAGGCACAACGCTAAATTGATTTGCAGTGGTAAAATCTCTATCCGTTAACACCAATGGAATATCATCTATTCCGTATTTACGAGGGAGCGGCAATGCTGATTCTATGGCATCTCTAACAATGATTAAACCACCAATTCCTTTGGTGATTTGATCTTGTGTAGTTTCATGTAAATGTGGGTGATACCAATACGTTGCTGCATTGTTTTTTACTTCCCAAAACGGCTGCCAAGTAGTTCCGGGAGGAATTACCTGATGCGGGCCACCATCCATAACAGCTGGCAAATGCATTCCATGCCAATGTAATGTTGTAGAATCGTTCAACGAATTTTTTACGTTCATGTGAACGGTTTCTCCTTTATTGAAAAATAAAGTTGGACCCCAAAATTTATTGTTGATGCCCGCCGTAATCGTTTGCTGACCTGGTCTGATTTGAGAAAATGTATCTTTTATATTGAGGTTAAAAGTTGTTCCTGATAAGGTATCCGGAATCCAAAGATTGTTGTATTGTGCCTTTGAATGAAATCCCAAAAACAATGATAACACAAGTAAACCTAAAGTAAATTTCTTCATAATTATTGCAATTAAACTTTTTATTTTTTTGTTTCTAAATCCTAAACCAATGCTATTTTTCATTTTCTATGGCTCATCAAATGGGCGATCATGAGGAGGAGGCGGTGGCCTTCTTCTATCCCCTCTTGGATGTGGTGGCGGACCAGGAGGTCGTTTGCCATCATGAGGCGGTGGTGGCGGATCAAAGCCCGGATCCATTTGATTCCCATCCTCTTCAAACCTTGGTGGTGGAGGCGGACGGTCATCTCGGTTAAAATTATTATCGTGGTTTTGATTTTTATCGGAAGCAGCATCAACAGATTGTTTGTTTGATAAGGCAGTGTCTAGACAGCATTTTGGCCTATTTGAATTTCTTAAAAAGGGTTTATTTTGCAGCGGAGCGCGATCAAATATATCTAATAATATTTGAGCTTGTTTTGGTGTGCAGATTGACTTCAACTTTTTAAAATAAAAATAAGTGGTGGTATCAATCTCAAAAGAAACATCAGCAGCTTTTCTAGCATAAGTATTGATGGTTGCACTGTTCGCGGTATCAGATTTTAGCAAATCAAAAAAAGCTTTTTTGGCAAGATGTTCTTTTTCTTTTAATGCATCCATTTTTGCTTCATGCTCCATTTTAATGGTTTTGAATTTTTCTTGTTGGATGCTATCCAAGTCCAACATTTCAATCAAACGACCTCCTTTAAATGGCCTACGCGCGTCTCCATCATGCTCATTTTTTTGGGTTTGTTTAAACCAAAGTATGCTGGTAAAAACAACGTTTACCAACAACAATACGCAAATGATGAAAACGATGAATTTATTTTTATTACTGGTTATCATAGTCTAAAACTGGTGTTGAGTTTAAATGATATATTTCAGATAATTCGCTATTGCTTTGTACTTGTTTTTCAGCACTAGTATTTTGGTTGAATTGCTGATAAAGTAAAAAAGTATTTGCAGTTAAAATTAAAGCGATGGCAGCAATTGCAATTGTGTATTTAAATGAAAAAAATACAGGCTCCGGTTGAATTTGCGTTAACATCCCTTTCATCCTTGTTTTAAAAAAAGGAGAAATTTCTGCGCGTTGAATAGCTTCTAAACTATTTAACGTTGACTCAATTTGTTGTTCAATATTTGTTTTCATTTTATTAAAAATTATTCAGAAAAATAATCGTTTAAAAATAGTTTTAGTTGTGCTTTTGCTCGGAGCACCAAACCTTCAATACTCTTGGTTGATTTATTCATAATCTCCC
>CAIQHJ010000148.1 GCA_903871575.1 uncultured Bacteroidota bacterium | reverse complement strand
ACAAAATTGCACGAAAAATTTTGGAATAGATGAGATGTTTCGATGGAATAAAAAAATAATTAGAATGAAATGGTTCTATTGAACAAATGAAAAAATCATTATCAATTTTTAGAATAATTACATCTGCTTTTAAACTATTCCCTTTCAAGCAACCAAAAATGTTCCATAGGAACATGTCGTCTCTAGAAAAATATGGAAATATTTTTCGCGTTCCGTAGGAACGCATCGTGATGGATGATGCGTTTTTTCATTATTCAGGATTAATAAAAATGTATTTTTCATCCCATTCCACATCCCATTGATTTAGGTGTTCTCGGTATTCATTAATGAATGTTTTTTTGCTGTGATGTGCCTCCTGATTGATAATATAATTGATGACATTTTTAATGTCTTTATGGGAATATGAAAATGCACCAAATCCACGCTGCCATTCGAATTTTTTCGATGTTAATCGCTGGTCATTGATCCATTTGCTGCTCTCCGTTTTTACATTTTGAATAAGCACAGAAATCGATTGGTCTGGTTTGATGCCAGCGAATATATGGATATGGTCTGCGACACTATTTATTTGTATCATCTTGTGCTTGTTGTTTTGAAAAATACCGGTTATGTATTTGTGCAATCCTTCTTTCCAAGACGCATCAATCAATGCTTCACGGTTTTTGACTGCGAACACAAATTGAATGTAAAGTTGCGTATAAGTGTTTGCCATTTGTGCGATTTTTTATCTACACAAAACTATTTTGTACATCAATAAAATGTATGAGAAATCGCTGAAGTTTATTTATCTAGGAATAAATTTTATTTAATCCTCATCACCAAACTCAAGCCATTTGTATGGGCAATGGGAGAGAAGCCTGCTTTGAATTGAAAACTAAGTTTATCATTCACATCAAATGTTTTCAAATGAGCATCCACTGCGGCATCAACAACATTCAATCCCCAAAACAACACAAAAAAAACTACAGAATAATCTACATTTTGCCTTACTGCATTTCTAAACACGCGAATTCTTTCTGGTTGATTTTTTACACTGTAATACGGTTGCGGAATTTGATTGTCGTTCGACGGGTCGTTATCAGTAGCCAAAATGTATGCATTTTTGGCTTCGTTATATTGTTTGATGTTTCTAAAAAAAAGATATGTTGTTGTTCCTAAAGCACCATATACCAAAGGCAATTTCCATATTTTCTTATTGGTGACTTGACCCCAACCTGGAAGGATTGCCGAACGAACAATAGCCTTTTTGGGAGAATAAGGTGCCAATGTATCTTTTAATGATTTTGCATTCACAACAAAAGTGCTATCTGATTGTGCAAACACATTATCAAAACAAAAGCAAGCAATGATTGCAATGAAAAAAAAAGTTATTTTGACTTGCATCAGCTCACATTGATTTTCAACTTATCCAACAAACTATTTAATTCTTCTAAAGAATAATATTCGAAACTGATGTTTCCGTAACCTTTTTTGTTGTGTGTTAATTTTACTTTTGTGCCATACTGTGAAGCGATGTTGTCCTCTATTTTTTTATATGCATGTGGCAAACTCACTTTAGTCGCGGCTTTTGATGTTGCTCCTGTATACAATTTTCTAACAAGGTCTTCGGTTTGTCTAACAGATAGTCCTTTGTTTTTAATTTCAGCAAAAATAAATAATTGTTTATCTACAACGTCTACATTAATGATGGCCCTCGCATGTCCCATGCTGATAACGCCGTTTCTCACTGCCACTTGAATATCTGGAGGCAATTTTAATAATCTAACATAATTGGTTACAGTACTTCGATCTTTTCCCATTCTTTCGGCCAATTGGTCTTGGGAATAATCAAGATCATCCATTAGTCTCTTATAACTCAATGCAATTTCAATAGCATTGAGGTTTTCTCTTTGTAAATTTTCTAGTAAGGCGAGCTCTAAAATATTGTCATCGTTGGCTTCGCGAATGTACACCGGCACTTCTTTCAATCCGGCAATTTTAGAAGCGCGATACCTGCGTTCTCCAGCAATTAATTTGTAACGTCCATTGGCAATAGCGGATACGGTTAGCGGCTGTATAATTCCATGCATTTTAATGGATGCTGCCAATTCACTTAATGCAACTTCGTCAAAATCTTTTCTTGGCTGATTGGGATTGACGTCGATTTTATCGAGCGATACCAGCATTGTTGATGTGCTTTTCTCCAACACCTCATTTTTCAAATTACCGGAAGTGGTTTTTAAATCGGCATCAATGTTTTGAAGTAAACTTCTGATTCCCTTGCCTAATGCGTCTGATTTTTTTTGCATAACGATGATATTAACTGAACGATATGTTGCTGATATCTACATGAATGTAGGAGCAGTTCGTTTCTTCTTTGACTATTCTTCAATAATCTTATCTGCCTGACTAATTCTAGTCATGTTGTTCTTTTGTAGGATTTCTTTTGCTAAGTTCAAGTAATTAATTGCGCCTTTGCTGTCGGAATCATATAAGATTACGGGTTTTCCAACGCTTGGTGCTTCGCTCAATCTGGTGTTTCGATGAATAATGCTGCTAAACACCATGTCTTCAAAATGCTTCCTCACTTCACTTACCACCTGATTACACAAACGAAGTCGACCATCGTACATTGTCATGAGGATGCCCTCAATTTTTAAGTCGGTATTCAATCTGTTTTGAACAATCTTAACCGTGTTGAGTAATTTACCCAAACCTTCCAAAGCAAAAAATTCTGTTTGAACAGGGATGACCACACTGTCTGCCGCAACCAATGCATTCACAGTAATGAGACCTAATGATGGGGAGCAATCGATGATAATAAATTCATACTCCTCCGCAACGGCTTCTAAAATCTTTTTCAACACCAACTCCCGATTGGGATAATTGATCATTTCTATTTCTGCCCCAACAAGGTCAATATGTGAAGGAATTAAATCTAAATGAGGGATGGCTGTTTTTAAAATCACGTCTTTTGCCACCGATTCATTAACCATACAATCATAAAGGCTTTTGGTTACATTGTGTAAATCAAAACCCACACCTGTTGTGCTGTTTGCCTGAGGATCGGCATCAACCAATAAGGTTTTAAATTCCAATATGGCAAGACTTGCAGCCAAATTAATTGCAGTCGTAGTTTTCCCAACTCCCCCTTTTTGATTTGCGACGCCGATTACTCTTGCCATAAGATTAGTAAATATGTGATAATTTGCAGTTTAATTGTCGTTTGAATGCGCTTGAATCTTTGTGTTGTATAAAAATTCGAGCTTGCCAAAGCAAATGTACTTATAAGTAAGAAAATTGAAAACAATAAACATTTTTAATTGTTAACATAGTTCAACTAATTTCTTTTCATAAAAATCTATCAAGTATGATTACGCTAATTTGCGCAACCAATAGAGTAGGCAGTAATTCAAAAAAAGTGGCGTTGCTTTATCAGCGCATCCTCATAGAACGTGGTGTAGCATTTAATTTTTTAGCTTTGGATGAGCACAATGTTGTTGAAAATGGAGAAACTTTTCAAGATTTACAAGCAAAATATCTTTTTCCAGCTGAAAAATTTTTGTTCATCATGCCAGAATACAATGGCTCATTTCCTGGTATTTTAAAACTCATGATTGATCAATCGGACATAAGAAAAGCTTGGCATTTTAAAAAAGCAATGCTCACAGGTGTCGCTTCTGGTAGAGCTGGAAATTTGAGAGGAATGGAACATTTCAGTGGCGTTGCATTGTATTTAAAAATGAATGTGCATCACAATCGTTTACCCATTAGCACAGTTGATAAACTATTGAATAGTGAAGGGGAGATAACAGATGAAGCAACCATCGCTGCTGTTAATGCGCAAATTGAAGATTTCCTAAATTTTTAAATATCTTTTGCGTTACGCATATCCGTTCAAATGAAAAACCCAATCACCACAGTAATATTTATTGGAATCTTGCTGCTGCTCGACTTTTACATTTTTAATGTTGCAAAGTCGGTTACACAAGATTGTACTGCAAGGAACAAACAGCTGATTGCATTTTCTTTTTGGACTATCAGTATACTTAGTGTTTTTGCTTTTCTTGTTGTTGCTTTTTTCCCTCCAAACACTTTAAGCAAATCAATCAGCGTTGCGGTATTTGCTACAATTGTTGGCATTTTCATTGCTAAGTTGTTTGCTAGCTGCATTTTTCTGATTGACGATTGTAGGCGATTGATTCAATATGTTGCAACTCAAGGCTATCATCTTTTTACTCGCCAACAGTCAACACATACGATCAATATTTCTCGTTCAGCTTTTTTAAGTTGGTTGGGCATCACCGGAGGTGCAGGATTGTTGGGCACTTTATTTATTGGCTTCTCAAACAAATACAACTACCGGGTTGTACATCAAAAATTGTCTTTTTCAAATTTGCCTGCAGCATTTAAGGGACTTAAAATTGTACACATCAGTGATATTCATAGCGGTAGCTTTTTAGACAGCCACGCCGTTGAGAAAGGTATAGCTTTGATTAATGCACAGCAAGCGGACGTTGTTTTTTTTACAGGCGATTTGGTAAACAATACGGCAAGTGAGATGGATGTATATCAATCAATGTTTGCTGAGATTGCTGCTCCGTTAGGCGTTTTTTCTGTTTTGGGCAATCATGATTATGGTGATTATGTGCAATGGCCTTTAGCAGGAGTTTCAAAGGAAGAAAATTTAACCCAATTGAAACAAGTGCATGCTGCGATGGGATGGAAATTGTTGATGAATGAACATGTGTTATTAGAAAAAAACAACGAGCAAATTGCACTCATTGGTGTAGAAAATTGGGGTGCTAAAGCCAGATTTCCAAAGTATGGCAAACTAGACAAGGCCTATGCTGGAGCTGAAGGTTATCCATTCAAAATATTGTTGAGTCACGACCCCAGTCATTGGGACGCAGAAGTGCGAAAGCATTATGCTGATATTGACCTTACCCTCAGCGGTCATACACATGGGATGCAATTTGGGTTAGAAATACCAGGGTTCAAATGGAGTCCGATACAATATCTCTATAAACAATGGGCTGGCTTGTATGTGCACGGCTCTCAACATTTATATGTCAACCGCGGCTTTGGTTTTTTAGGATATCCGGGCCGTGTGGGTGTAATGCCTGAAATTACTGTTATTGAAATGATATAAAAAAAGCCCCAACGAATTGGGGCTTTTGTATTAGAATTGTCTTCTTTCTCTTGGTGCGTAATTTCGCTTTCTGCCTTCTTCTGGACCTCTTTTGAAATTGCTGCCTTCGTCATTTGGTCTTTTAAAACCACCATCGGCTTCATTCATTCTTACGGTTCTATTGTTGTATTTTTTACCATCGATTGAACTAATCATTCTTCCTGCTTCAGACTTATCGATTTCAATCCAACTATTCATTTCTCGCATGTCGATTTTACCCAAGACTTCTTTTTTCAAATTGCTTTCATCTAAAATGAATTGCAAGAAACTGGCTTTGTAAAAACCATCTTTTGTTCCAAGGTTAATAAACAATCTTGTATAGCCATTATCTCTTCTGTTGAAGTTTGTTCTTTCTGCTCTGCTTCCTTTGTTTAGGCCTTCTGTTGCTTGAAATCTATTGCGACTATCCAATTTCAAATTCAAATCTTCTGCATTTTCATAATACTTGAGGAAATGATCAAATTCCAATGCAGCTACTCTTTGTAGGATTTCTTCTTTAGAAACATTTTCAAATTTGAGCATTAAGTCTGGCAAATAGGTTTCGTAATCGCCATGAGAAATATCTGTTTGAATCAACTTGTCCATGAAATGAAAAAATTGTCTTCTGCAAACATCTTTTCCGGAAGGAATATCCAACTTGTGAAACTGTGCGTTAATCATTTTTTCCAATTGCTTGATTTTAAATGATTCCTTTACATGAATGATGGATATACAAATACCGCTTTTACCTGCTCTGGCAGTTCTACCACTTCTGTGCGTATATACTTCCATGTCATCTGGCAATTCGTAGTTGATTACATGCGTGATGCCATCAACGTCAATGCCCCTTGCGGCAACATCGGTAGCGATTAACAATTGCAATGTTTTGCTACGGAAACGGCCCATCACTTTGTCTCTTTGTTGTTGGGTAAGATCGCCATGCAATGCTTCAATTTCGTAACCTGCTTTAGATAAACGCTCGCTTATTTCTTGCGCATCTGCTTTGGTTCTGGTAAAAATGATGCCATACATTCCGGGGTTGAAATCAATTAATCTTTTTAATGTTTCATAACGGTGATGTGCAGCCGCAACGTGAAATTGATGGTCAATATTTACATTGCCGCTATTTTTCTTACCAACGGTAATTTCTTTAGGAGAGGTCATGAAGTTTTTAGAAATGGCTCTTACTTCAGGTGGCATGGTTGCACTAAACAACCAGATGCTTTCTCTATTCACAGTATTTTTTAAAACAAAATCAATGTCTTCTCGGAAGCCCATGTTTAGCATTTCATCGGCTTCATCCAATACTACATATTTTACTTTTTGTAGGTCGATGGCTTTTCTTTCAATAAGGTCAATCAATCTACCTGGTGTGGCAATTACGATTTGTACACCTTGGCGCAGGTTGCGAATTTGCATGGTGATAGATGCTCCGCCATAGACAGCTTCTGTATTTACACCTTTCAAATGTTTTTTAAATACCTGCAAATCGTTGGTGATTTGTAGACAAAGCTCGCGTGTTGGGCATACAATCAATGCTTGAGGATATCGTTCGGCAGGATTGATCAAATGCAATAAAGGCAAGCCAAATGCGGCTGTTTTTCCAGTTCCAGTTTGTGCCAATCCTACAAAGTCCATGGTGCCTGATAATAGCACGGGAATGGCTTGTTCCTGAATAGGGGTTGGGTTCACGAATCCGAGATCAGTAACGGATTGCAATAGTTCGGCTTTGAGGCCAAGTGCTTCAAATGTTGTCATTTTTTCTTTTTTGTTGTAAAGACCGGCTCGTGTTTATTCAATAAACATGTGGTCAAAATAAATTTTTGATGGTCACATGTAATGCTTCGGGCCGTTGGGAGAGTGAAATTTTCGTTGGTAGTGCTAAAACTTACCAGAGTTGTTCAACAGCAACTGAGCATGTCATGTAATTTCTCAGTTTTAATAATCGCTGCAAAGCTAATCTTATTTATTTGTAATTCATAGCTTTCTTAAAACTAATCCGTATTAATTTTTTGTAAACGTTGATGAATCATGCTAACAACAATTCTCAAACGAAATTAAAGTTGATTAAAATCAATTAACTTGCTGTACAATCTTTATCAATTTGGTAGGTTGTTTGTGTACATACTAACAATGTTAAACAACCAACCATTTTTATTTACTCATTAAAACTACACCACATGAAAAGTAAAAATCTACTCTTAACGCTCGCCTTATCATTAAGTACCAGCATTTTATTTGCACAAGGCTTTCAACTTGGCATAAAAGGCGGGGCAGACATTCAAAAAATCTCAGGCGTTTCATTTAATGAAGAATTTGCCTATGGTTATCATTTGGGTGGCTTTGCCCAAATTTCCATCAATAAAAAATTAAGCATACAGCCCGAGTTGTACTATAGCGCTGCATCAATGAACAAAGCCAGCAATTTTGATACCTTGTATACTTCGGTAGATCCAAAGAAAATAAAGTTTGGATACATCAACATCCCAATTTTACTCAACATCAAACCAGGTAAAAAACTTGCCATACAAGTTGGTCCGCAATATGGTATTTTATCTAATACCAATTTATCTGTAAAAGCAAATGCAGAAAATGCATTCAAGAAAGGAGATTTTTCCATGTTGGCCGGCTTCCAACTCTACTTCAATAAAATCAGAGTGTATGGGAGATATCAAATTGGTTTAACCAATATCAACGATGCCAGTAGTCAAGAAAAATGGAAAAGTCAAACTGTACACCTTGGTGTTGGTTTGAGAATTATTTAAATCAAGGTCGAAGAATTATATAGGTTCCATCGGGATTCATTTTAATAACAGTGCTCGGATTTCCGGGCACTTGTTCTTCCTGCCTGTGAGATACAATATAATCAACGCCATTCTTGATGAGCACATCTATATCACTAAAAATCAATGGCGTCGGATAGCCCGAAACGTTAGCGGATGTAGAAACGATGGGTTTTCCGAATGCCCCAATCAACGTTTTACAAAATTCATCTTTCACCATTCTAATTCCAATCGAACCATCTATATTAATCAAATTGGGAGGAAGGTTTATTGCATTGTCATAAATTACTGTTGTGGGTTTGTTGATGCCCTTTATGTAATCATAAATAAACAATCGATCTTGTTTGGTGTAGTTTAATAATGACGCTTCATCTTCGAGCAAAATAATCATGCTCTTGGCTTCATTCCTGTTTTTTAATCCATAGATTCTAGATACAGCATCTTCATTGGTTGCATCACACCCTATACCCCAAACTGTATCCGTTGGATATAAAATCAGTCCGCCAGCATGCAAAACAGACAGGCAATTTTCAATATCGATTTGGTATTTCATCATATACTTTGATATACTTCCATAACTTTTTTTGCACATGCTGCTTGTGTAAATTGTTGTGCATGAAGCGCGCCTTTTTGCTTCAACATCTTTACCACATCTTCATCGAAATATAATTGATTCATGGCATTGGCAATCTCCGACGCACTTGCAGGATCCACATAAATCGCGCCTTCTCCAGCAGCTTCCGGCAAACAAGAAACCGATGAGGTGATTACCGGACAATCACTACACAGCGCCTCCAAAATTGGAATGCCAAACCCTTCGAAATAAGATGGATAAATCAATCCTTTTGCCATTTGATAAATAGCCGGGAAAATATCTCCATTTACAAATGTAGGAATTGCTTGTGCATGTGCCGCATCAGAAAGAAAAATAATAGATGACTCAATGCCTTGTTCTTTTATGTATTGCTTCACTGCTTGTTTGTATTTTTTTCCATTGCCAATCACCACCAACGGTATCGGTAATGTTGATTTGAGCAGTACCATCGCTTCACAAATCGCCTTCAAGTTTTTTCGCTCTATAATGGAACCCACATACAGAAAAAAAGATTCGGGCAATTGCAACATTTCACGTACTTCTTTTTTTTCTTGCTCACTGATTTTTACCCTGTATTTTGCATCACAACTCTGATAACAAACCGTAATTTTTTTATCTTCTATGCCGAAGAAAGAAACGATGTCTTTTTTTGTTTGCTCGCTGATAGCAATGATGTGATCGGAAGCGTGACAAGCCGATCTGAATTTTCGGTCGTATGTTATTACATCAATCGGATTGAATTGATTGGGATAGCGTAAGTAAATTAAATCGTGTATCGTTACAATTGATTTTATACCCGATTGTTGAATGCCTAATGGCAGTTCGTGACTGAGCCCATGGTACAAATCGATTTTGTTTTTTTTGATGTCACGCATGATCCATTTGCGCCTCCAAATAGAAGAAAAAAATTGATGCGATTTTAGCGTTGGTAAAACCTCATGGGTGTTTGATTGTAGGAAACTGTATTTTGAAGTGGCCTTCGGATTGAACAGAAAATATTGGTGCTGTGGGTAGGAAATGCTAAGCGAATCGATAAGGGTTCGACTGTAATTACCGAGACCGGTATCGTTATGAAAAGCTCTCTTGGCATCAAAACCGATATTCATATCATGTAGATTCTGCCACAAAAATAAAGGTATTTAAACAGATGCGGATAATTCACTTTTTGCAGGTGCAAACAATTGTTATCTTAGCACTTCAAATTAAAAAAATGCAAGCCATAATCGAAAAAGTTTGGAACGATCGCAATTTATTACAAGACACAACCTATACAGACGCCATCAAAGCTGTCATTGAAATGGTGGACAAAGGAACCCTAAGAACTGCAGAGCCGATAGGAGATGGCTGGCAAGTAAATGAATGGGTAAAGCAAGCGATTTTACTGTATTTTGCTATTCAACCCATGGAGACGCATTCCCTTCCTCCTTTTGAGTTTTATGATAAAATGAAATTGAAATCAGATTATAAATCGTTGGGCGTAAGAGCCGTGCCTCATGCTGTGGCCCGATATGGTGCGTTTATTGGAAAAAATGTAGTGTTGATGCCTTCTTATGTAAACATTGGTGCGTATGTTGATGAAGGAACTATGGTTGATACTTGGGCCACTGTGGGTAGTTGTGCTCAAATTGGAAAGCATGTGCATTTGAGTGGGGGTGTGGGTATTGGTGGCGTATTAGAACCGCTGCAAGCTAGTCCGGTAATTATTGAAGATGGTTGTTTCATTGGAAGTCGTTGCATTGTTGTAGAAGGCGTTCGGGTGCAGAAAGAAGCCGTATTGGGCGCCAATGTTGTGCTTACCCAATCAACAAAAATTATAGATGTAAGTGGAAGCGAGCCGATAGAAATGAAGGGCATCATCCCAGAAAGAAGCGTAGTCATTCCCGGTAGTTATACCAAGCAATTTCCTGCAGGGGCTTACCAAGTTAGCTGTGCATTGATCATTGGCAAACGCAAGCCCAGCACAGATTTAAAAACCAGTTTAAACGATGCGTTAAGAGATTTTAATGTGGCTGTTTAATAATCAACATTATTTTTCAAATCATTCCAAGTTGAGGTGCTCAAAATGGCAATGGGCTTGATACTTTTTTCTTTGGCAACTGCTTTTATATAACGTCCTCTTTCTTTTGAATCGGGATGTGTGTTGAACCATGACAAGGAAAATTTTGAACTCGTGCTGTCAAGTGTAGATAAGAAATTTGCAAATGGGATGGGGTCGATATGGGCATTGGTTAGATAATTCACCGCTTGTATGTCTGCTTCTTTTTCCAGTTGCCTATCATATGCAGATGAGGAAAGCGTCTTGGCAATTTCTTTCACCATCTCTCCACCACCACTGGTATTGGTAATGGTTATCAATGCCGACATGCCAATTTCCTTGATGAGTTTTTTGATGACATGGTTGTTTTGCATGTGCGCCAATTCATGACCAATAACTCCTGCTAGCTGCGACTCATTCTCTGTTGCATCAATCAGTCCGCTGTAAATTACCAAATGGTTGTCTGGCAAGGCAAATGCATTCACCTCATCTTTAATCAACAGGTGCAATTGAATGTTTTTGCTGTCTATGTTATTGTCTTTGCAAATTCTGTTGATGATGCTGTCAAGTGCAGCAATGGCTTGCGGGTTGTCAGATACTTTCTGTTCTTTTTTAAACAACTCCCAACATTTCTTACCGATGGTTTTTTCTGTTTTGTGTGTGATTTTCTCAACCTTAAAAATCCCCAACCAATTGATTTGGCTTAAGCAAAAAAACAACACTGCAAATGAGCCGAATATCAGCACAAATTGATAGCTTATTTTTTTCATATTGTGGTGCATTTTATTTTCAAATGATTGCTTCTTATGGAAGCTGCTCATCGAAGTTGGATGTATATTAAGGTTTACAAATCAAATGGGTCAACGGACCATAAAACCACCATTCAATGTGATTGCCTTTTCTGGTTTCAATGGCCGTATAAATGGTTCCTGCCAATTCTATCAAATTGAACAAAAACATACAAATAATGTAAGCGAAATATGCATTGGATAGGGTGGGCGTTCCAAACACGATGGAGATGGTCCACCAAAAACCAATTGTATTGATGACAAACACCGAAAGTTGTGAAAGCAATGCTTGTGTACAATGCCATTTGATGAAATAAGTAGAACGTTTGTGCAACAAAAAAAAGATCAAGGTTGCAATTAGATTGATGATGGGCAATGGTAGTCCTGCAATCAAAGCCAACAATGACATCAAATAACTATTGGATGCTTTTTCCGTTTCGAAGTCGGTAGGCGTATACGCAAATGCTGTTTTATTTTTCATACATGTTTATAAATGTTCCATATCCAATTGGCCAACACTACAATAATTAATGGAATGGCCACCGTTTTTTTTTGAAGTGTTTGTTCTGCTTTTTTATATAACGTCCAACAAGTTTGTTTTTTTAAAATAACATCATACAGCAATCCAATTGGCAAGATTATCATGATTAATAAAACGATTAATCCCAATGGATTATAGTACATCGCTGCTTTCCAATTGCCATTGAAGATGGATAAAATAGAACGAGTTGTTCCACAAGATGGACAAGCGATGCCGGTAATGGATTTTACCAAACATACTGTTGTATCTGTGTTTTGGGTACGGAAATAAATATGGTACAACAGCCAAAGATAGCCTGCCGTTGTTGCGGTGATCAACAAGGCGTACAATTTTTTTTGTTCGGCATGCATCAATATAGAAATTGTTGTAGCTTCTCAAAGTTCTTTTGGCGGGTTGCAGATTCAATGTTAAAGCAATCAATAATATACCAAATAACAAAACCACCGCAGGTAAATAATTTCCCAATTCCCATGCCGGTATCGCCAATATAAAAACGATCAATCCCATACATACCAAATAAAATAGAAAGAATTAAACTGGTTTGAGGGTCTTTTAAAGGAATAGATTGAATCAAAACCCATTTGGAATCATCCATCAACAATAATCTTTCTCTGATTTGTACAATGTGATGGCTTTCAAAATATTTTCCGTAAGACATGATAAACATATCTGCTTTTAGTGCGTCCATTTGTTTTAAACCCTACTCGTTTGGCTTTTCGGTTTTCGCCCCTGCATATATTTACTTTTGCAGGATAAGTATAAACACAACAACAGTTAATGTTATTGAACTTCAATGTAGCAAATTTAATTCAATTGAATAAAAAAAAGCCAACCCTTGATGGTTGGCTTTTTAGCAATACATACATTTTAATTAGAATGTTGTAGAACCGTTGGCTTGGTAAGTGTATTTGAAACTGTAATAACGGGAGTCAAAAGCTTTGATGCTGTCTGACGCTGTAGACAATGGGGTAGTATTGCCTCTGTAATAATTCATGACTTCAACTTTTGCATATTTCCCATTGGCCGTTTTAACAACCAACACTCTTCCCGGAATTGCTGAAACCAAAGTTGTGGCGCCATCATAGTTATACCAACCTTTTCCAGATCCTTTTGTAATAGCATATGAAGGGGCTTGGTCTATTCTAAAAGTAGAATCTGTAGGCACGGTATTGAGTTGATCAAATTGTCCAACATAAACAAATGCGCCGCCATTTCCTGGGCCACTGGTGCCACAATTTACTTTAATGGTAGTGCCACCAAATGCAAGGTCCCAATTGTTGTTTGATGTATCGGCATTTACAACAATTTGGTTTGTGGCCAAATTGAAGTAAGAAAATTTCCCTGCACTGTATGGTCCGGTGGCACCAATACCAAGTACGGTATCCGCAGCTAAATTTTTTACGGTTACCACATTTCCATTTACAGAAACATTGTAAGCATTGGGATTGGCTGTTGGAACAATCACATCATCTTTACAAGCGATAAAAAACACAGCAGTCGCTGCCGCCAGTGTTGCCATTTTTAGATTCATCTTTTTCATTTTTTGAGTGTTTAAATTTTATTGAATATTGAAATTGATTCCAGTGTATATCATTCTGCCTTGTACATTGGGCAAATAATTT
>CAIQHJ010000147.1 GCA_903871575.1 uncultured Bacteroidota bacterium | reverse complement strand
GATCCTGTAGGCAATACCCAACGGTAAGCAATAACCGCAGATGCATTGGTTGTTGGGGGGGCTGCCACATAGGTGATATTTTCTCCGCCAATGTATGGACAAATATATGTGATGGCAGCAGCATTGTTTAAACCCTTAATAGCTGAAGGTGCTCCGGGAATGGCCTTACTCAAAGAAATGGTTTTATTGACAATCGCACCATTGCAACCAATTACAGCAACAGACAATATGCCGGTTGTAAAACTTGATGCAAATTTTATTTTTACAGCACTGCCAATTTTATTTGGACTTAAGCCCATCGTGGTTGCATTGGAAACCGACCAATTGATGTTTACTGCATCTTCCGTTTCTATGAAATAAGTTGCACTATCTCCTATGCCCATGTTCCCACAAACATTGGCATTGCCAACAATTGTAGACTCTACATAAAAATTACAGGGCGGAATCAATCTATTGCACAAAGAATCTAAAATACTTTCTGCCCTCATTCTTTGAAAAAACAAAGCGTGACCAAGATTATTTACATGTGCATAATCGTATAAATAAGTATTGTTGATGCTGCCATCTTCATTGGCCACCGTTTCCCAAAAATCTACCGACTTGTTTCCAAATCTGGTTAAAATCCAGTTACGCATATTTTTAAGATTTTCAACTTGTGATTCCGTTAGGTAAAGCCGAGGTTGAGTGGAGGTAACCCATACCGGTACATGAGCAGAATCGGCCAAGTGCACAGCAGCTTCAAAATTAGCTTGTTGTTCTTCAATGGTGTAATTATTTATCGCGTCATTCGATGGCATGTTAATGATGATGGCATCTGGATGTAATGACAATGCTGCTGTAATGTTGTAACCATTTACCGGAGAAGGTCTGTCTGCTGGCGGTGTATATCCATCGGGACGCAAATTTTGATATGTTTTGTAACCTGGTATGCCCAAGTTTATTATTTCATTTAATGGATTTTTTGATTTTAAATAAGTTTTAAAACGACCAACCCACGAGCTGTCGTAAACTGATGCGCCATATCCGTAGGTTGTTGAAGAACCCAATGCAACAATCTTCCATGCGTGATTGCAATTCACGATGTCGGAATCATTTGCTTTTGCAAAGTTGATGGTGAAAATTGCTACAAGAAAAAGCAAACTTTTTTTTATAAATGCGTAACTCATTGATATATAATTCAATATTTTTTGGCCTATTATGGAGGAATCTCAAAAGAAATGTTGGATTTGGGTAGGATTGTATCGGCCAATAACCAATAAAATCAAGGAAGTAAAAATAAACAAATTAAATTCTTATTTCAAATGATTTAGATGAATTTATTTTTAAGTTTTAATAATCTTCAACAAAAATCATTTTCTGAGATATAAAAAACATGAACAGAATAGAAAAATGACCAATCGGTGCAATGTCCATCAACATCCAATTGCCAACATGAAACACAATTAAAGTTATTCCAAGATACCGATCGAATTTTTTTGTAAAAAAACCAACAATTGTACACAATTCCATCAGCATCCCAACCAAAAATAAACACATCGTTGCCGTTGGATGAGACAGGAGAAATTGATTCAAATGTGTACGCCAACCCAATTGATTTTCTACATAATAAGGCAGGAATTGATTTTGAAGAATGGTGCTAAAATGATGCAAATCCCAGATCGCAGAAGATGACAATTTTAATATAGCGGATGAACAATAAAAGAGCAACAACCAATATCGCAAACCCTCAAAAACAAACTGACGGCTTTTTGCCCTACCCCACATCAACGGAATCAACACCAACACAAATCCAGATTGAAAATTTCGATGTCCCAAATAACCAGTAATGGTAACATAAAACAACATCAACATCAAAAATGAAATGATGGCAAGGACTCGATTTTCAATATTAAAAAATAAAAAGCCCAAACAAAGCAACAATGAAATATCAAAGACCAAAGCAACATAAGCATTCGCTAACACAAACTGAGGAATGCCCAAAAGATAAAAAAACCAATAGATGAGATCGACGCCAATGTTGAAATACGGCGCAGCGTGCAATTCGTAAAATCCAATTCCAGACAACAACATCACCAACACTTCCAATTCAACCAATGCTATGATTTTTTGGTAAGGTTTAAGTTGGTTAATATTTGAAATTACATTTCTCATGGCAAACTGCATTGTTCAATGGTTTGGTATTGAAATTTTACACTACCTGCTTTATTAAATATTGCTTTGCAGGCAACCAACTCAAATTGTGCATGTGAAGGAATTTGTTTGTTCGCAAATGTTGCATACCATATAACCCATTCCGAAAACCCCAGCTTCGATGGTGTTAATCGTTCCACCAATTGTTTTTGAAGCGATGGGCTCCATGACTTTTCCAATATAAATTGTTCAACATGATTTTTTTTGCCTTTGCTGATATAGTCCTGGAATTTGTATCCTGCTTGTTCTAAAAAATCTTTCTTCCAATACATAAAATGGCTATACGGAATAAATTGACCATTCATCTTTACAAAATAAGTTGTAGGAGCTGCTTCCTGTATCTGCTCACTAAACATATTGTTGTAGGGAAACAACATCATGTCCATTTTTTTGTAAAACAAAACCAAATACCATAATACAAAAACACATACCAAAACGAATGCAGGTTTTGCGTAATTAAATAACCGGAACATATATGTATTTCGAATAAACATCACTTAATGAAATTGTTTTTTTGCATCCAACCACACGAAAAGAAAAACCATACAATAGGCAACAGTACTAATTGTAGCTGCCGCATAAACACCATATGTTGGAATGAGCAATGTATCAAAAATGACAACAATCAACAATCCCATGATATCGCCTATCACAATTCGTTTGATATTTTTTTTTGCCAAATACAACACGTTAACCAATGTAAGCAAGCCCAAGCAAAAATATCCGG
>CAIQHJ010000146.1 GCA_903871575.1 uncultured Bacteroidota bacterium | reverse complement strand
GCAGCTGCTGGAGATACCATAAGGGTAGCATTTACATCAGCTTGTGGATTGAGTGTTGCAAAAGCAACTAAACTTACAAACACTTCAATTGCTGCGCCATTAGCACCAGCAACGGTTACCGTAACACCATTGGTAACCAATGTTTGCGGTGCTAGAAAATATCGTTATACTGCAGCAGGTTTGGTTGCATCTACCACCACCGCCACAGCAGCAACAGGTTGGTTGTGGACTTTACCTGCAGAGGGTACAGTAGGTTCAACTGGAACAAAGGATTCTGGTGAAATAAACGCTCAAACGATTGTTGTGACTTATTCATCAAATGCCGCGGCAGCTGCTGGAGATACCATAAGAGTTGCTTATACATCTAGTTGTGGATTGGGTGCAGCAAAAGCAACCAAATTAACCAATACCTTGTTGGGTGCACCTTTAGCACCAGCAACGGTAACTATTGCTACAGTAAGTGATATTTGCGGAGCAAGGGTTTACAGATACACAGCGCCTGTATTGCCTATTGCTACTACAACAGCTGGGGAAGCCAAAGGTTATTTATGGAGTTTGCCAATTGGAACATTAGGATTAACTGGTGAATTGGATTCAGGTTCATTAACATCAAAAGTTATCCGTATCCGTTATAGCAGTAATGTTGCAGCATTAACGGGCGATAGCATTAAAGTGTTATATACTTCTGATTGTGGAAATAGTCCAGCTAAAGCACAGAAATTATCAAACTTAGCACCAACATTATTAACAGCACCGGCTACATTAACTGGAACAACAAGTATTTGTTCTGTGGTTGGCACATCAACAAGCAATAGATACATTACTTCAGCAGTAACGGGTGCATTGTCTTATGTGTGGACTTTACCAGCAGGAGCGGTGTTAGATAGTGGAAGTAACGGATTGAAAATAAAAGTTCGTTTCTTAACAGCTGGTGCTAACGACAGTATTTTTGTACAGGCGGTTGGTGCTAACGGTTGTGCAGGTGCGAAGAAGGTGTTGAAATTGGTAACTACAGGTTGTGTTACACAATTGATTTCAAGAACCAATGTGCCGACAACAATCAAAACGATTGTAGAACCGATGCAAGTAAATGTTTATCCAAACCCAAGTACAAGTGCTTTCCAAATGTTTGTGAAAACACAAAATGCGTCTAAAATAACTATGCGTGTTTTAGACATACAAGGCCGTTTAATCAAAACGATTTCTTTTAACTCAGAAGAAACCATTGCGTTTGGAAATGATTTAAAGTCCGGCGTGTATATCGTAGAATTAAGAGAAGGAAAAGTGGTAAAAACAGTTAGGGTGGTGAAGTATTAAAAGTTGATTCATTAAATACAAACAGCCTGTTCATTCATTTGAGCAGGCTGTTTTGTTTGGGGAAAGGTTTAAGAGGTTTCAGACGTTTGTGAGGTTTCGGAGGTTGGAAGTATTTTCCGTTTTTGGAAAACATGTTCAACATGTTCAAAAGGTTGGAAGTATTTTCCATTTATTAGCTTATATGTTATACAAAAAACTTCGTGACTTGGCGCCTTCGAGCCTTCGTGTCAAAAAACGTCTTAAACCTCCTAAACATCTTAAACCTCCCCAACCTCATTGTTTTCCATCTTCCCCCCAAACTTCCGCCCTTTCATCCCATTTATTTGCTAAATAAAACCCCTTAGTATAACCTTGTATTAATTTCAGAAAAACAATTTAAAAACACTCAAGGAAAAATTCGTCCCACATTGATTTTAAATCCCAAACCCTTAATATAATTAATTAGAATTTACTTTATCATGTTGCATCTTTTTACAAATAACAAGTCGAGAAAGAAAAACTCAAAAATCGGGTTTTCAAAACTAGATTATATTGGCATATTCATTATGTTAGCTCTAATTGTAGTAAGTATCTTTTTTGTGGTTTATAGTTTATTTTTTGATTGATGTTGGGTTAGAAAGGTTTAAATCGCTAGGCTGGTTTAATGATTTAATGGTTTAAGGTTGGAAGCATTTTCCGTTTTTGGAAAGCATGTTCAAAAGGTTCAAAAAGGGGTTGAACATTTTCAACCCTTACAAAAGGTTGGAAGCAATTTCCGTTTTTGGCATCTTGAATCTTTTGAGCATCTTGAACTTCAGAATGCTCAAACTCACATCCGCCTTTCGGGGGAAGTGTTGGGGATGGGGGGCAACAAACAACAAACAACAAACAACAACTTTTCCCCTACCTAATCAAAGTCACATTTCCCTTCAACGTTATTTTGGTTCCAGTAAGAAGAGTGAATTCTAAAACATAATAATAAGTACCATCTGGTAATGGTTTTCCTTTGTATGTTCCGTTCCAATCGTTTTGATAATTTGCTGATTTGTACACTTCGCTTCCGTATCTATTGTACACAGAAGCCTTGATATTGGTGGTGCAATTGTCGTTTGTTACCAACCAAAGATCATTTATGCCATCACCATTAGGTGAGAAAGCATTTATTGGCTTTATGCAATATGGTATAACGGTTACCGTTACACTATCTTTATTTTTACAGCCCGCTGCTGTAGTAATCGTTAAAGTATATTGTGTGGTTGTTGCAGGAGAAGCGACTGGATTTAAAATATTAGCAGCGTTTAAAGTAGCTGCAGGACTCCATAAATAATTTCCTACAGAACCTGTTGCATAAAGTTGAGCCGAGCTCCCACTTAAAATACTCACTGGAGAACCAGCATCAACTAAAACAGATTGCAAAACTGCCACTTCAAAAATTCTTACTGAAGTACATAATCCTAGATTTGCGGTAAGGGTATAAAGTGTAGTTGCAGATGGCGATAGCATTGGATTTGCAATGTTTGGATTGCTAACGCCAGTGGTTGGTGACCAAGAAAAATTTGTTCCGTTACTTACAATATTTGGCATAAAAGAAACGCCATTGCAAATTGAAGTGTCCGCTCTATTGCTGATGCTTGGCGCATTTACCGTAACCCTAAATGTTCTCACTAAAGAGCATGTTCCCAAACGAGCAGTTAGGGTATATGTTGTGGTCGTATTTGGTGATAAAATCGGATTTGCAATGTTGGGGTTGCTCACGCCGTTTGTAGGCGTCCAAATATAATTTGTGGCATTGCTCACGGTATTCGCTTGGAAAGAAGCACCCAAACAAATTGAAGTATCTGCATGCGCAACCAATGAAAGGTTGTTGGTTGATGTAACCGTAACGTTGAAAGTAGATGTACATGAATTTACATCGGTAATTGTAGCGATGTAATCTCCTGCTGCTAAATTAGAAGCCGTTAATCCATTTTGTACAGGACTTGTATTCCAAGATGCAGTGTAAGGTCCAGCAGAACCGGTTACATCAAGTGTTGCACTTCCTTGTGATGAACAAGTTGCATTTGTAATTGATGGTGTAATATTGATTGTGTTTACTTTTCCAGAAACAGCAAAGAATATTGCATTTGGGAAAGGCGCATTTGTACCAGCAGTGGTAACGTTGCTGCAATTTATTTTCTGTAATGATTTTTGAGCATCGGCACAATTTAAAATCACTTCAAAATAAAATAATTTCGGGTTATTGGGAAATGCGCTTGCACTAGAAGCGGTTGCTACTCTTGTACATCTCCCAAAGCCAGCAAGTACCGTATTTGCAGAAGCATTGAACCAGTCATTCACAGAAACATTCGTAAGTGCATTTGTAGAAGTACCATCGGTGAAAAATAATTTCACATTGATTAGAGAGGTTCCTTCAGTTGATAAGCACAATAAACGAATGGCACGATAGCTCGCAGGTGTAGTTATTAAAAGATCTCCATTTTGATTTCGAGGAACGATTAACGCATTGTTATTTCCATAATTATTTAATTGATAACTACCAGATGCATCAGCAATGGTACCATTGTCTGGAAGTCCGCCTCCAGCAAAACCATTGGTGGTTCTAAACGATTGGGTGTACATCACATTATTTGATGCAGGCACACCATCCATTGCAGTTGTAGTGGTAGTCAACGCATTTGTTCCTGTTTCAGCAATGACATCATGATTAAATCCGCCAATAGCTATTGGATTAAATTGTGCTTTTGCAGAAAACGAAAACATGATTGAAATCGTAAAAAACAATGCGGTAAAAATTCCTTTTTGCATAAAATAAATTATCTAAAAATTAAAAATGGTTACTCTAGTCGTAGATTAAAGCATTTTGGTAAAGATTAAATTTAACAAATAAATCATTATGCTGTATTCATTCTTTCAAAAATCATCTTTAATTGCTCCGGTCCTGCCTTTGATAACCCTTCGCTCATGCCAAAAGTCAATGTGGTATTTCCAGCTTTGAGTTGATTGAAAATTGACTCGATAAATTCGTGTACGGGTGGTGCGTAATCATGCAAACCTTTTCCACCTAAATCAGTATTTAATGCTGGTGGAATCAACTCTATGACTTCTATATTTCTCTTCAAAAGTTCGTGTTGCATCGATAAAGTAAATGAATGAAAGAATGCTTTTGTTGCGGAATATACGGCTACTTTGGTTAATGGACAAAATGATAGACCCGAAGTAACATTCATGATGGTTTTCAAATTCTTCAGTTTTATAAACAATGAAGTTAAATGAACCGGCGTTTCTACATTGATCATAATTTCTTGC
>CAIQHJ010000145.1 GCA_903871575.1 uncultured Bacteroidota bacterium | reverse complement strand
TTATCATTTACCGGAAATCGGGTGTCGTTAAATTGCAATCCATCAATTGTAATGTAACCAACGCCTTCAAATGTTAGTACATATTTATCTTGAGATCTTGTGGTTGCAGGATATGGAAACAAGAAATTAGGTCTTTCTAATGCAGCATCGCCATAATTGGTAAATACAATTGGATGGTCGCTTGTTCCACTCGGGCAGGTATACCCTACGATCGACCACCATTTAAAACTGCCAAAATCATCAACACCCGAAGTAAACACTTCACCTCTTTTGAAAGCAAATGTATCTCCCGCTATTGCACTTCCACTATTACCGAAAGTTTGCAATCGCCTCAACGTTTTCCATGGTGTAGCAGGATTTTGGGCTTGTGTGATGGAATAAGTGTCGTTGCCAGCATTGCTGAAATAGAATTTCCTGGCATTGGCTTGTATACTTGATACTACAAGCATAAAGATGAACAATACTCTACTAAGTGTAGATGTTTTCATGGTTTTTCATTTGGAGGTTAACTGAATCTAATCTGATCTTTAAATAATGCAACCATCATTTAAAAATCTCAATCAATATTCAACACCGTTTAAACGAAGAATTACAAAATAAATTGTAAAATCGAATACAGTTTTGAATGCGGATGGTAGAATTCAAATTATATGCCAAAGAAATAGAACAGCGTAAAAGATGTTGATAATAGAAAAAATTGTGTTGATATTGTGCGTTTTACGTTTAAAAGAGTTTATCAACAATTTGTGGATAGCTATTGGAATTTTATTCTGGGGTCAATTTTTTGGTATAATATATCGGTTAGTACATTGATGAAAACGAAAATGCTTGCATTGGTAATCACAGAACCCAAAATAACTGGATAATCTAATTTATCTAATGCCTCAATGGTAACTTTCCCCAATCCCCTCCATCCAAAAATAAATTCTACAAAAAAGGCACCAGCCAATAATTCAGCAAACCAACTGCTGATGGTAGTGATGATAGGGTTTAATGCATTTCTTATAGCATGCCTGTAAATGACTTGCCATTTAGTAAGCCCTTTGGCGCTAGCGGTTCTAATGTAGTCTTGTTGCAACACATCCAACATTGAACTTCTGGTCAATTGCAAAATAATGGCCAATGGTCTTATTCCTAATGTAATAGCGGGTAGTATCAAATTACGCAAAACCAATTTTCGAGCGCCTGTTGTGTCATCTATTTCAAATAAACTACCTGCAAAATTCAATCCCGTATATGCATGGAGCACAATGCCAAAAAAATAAGCAACCAAAATGGCCATAAAAAAAGAGGGTGCAGAAATTCCCATGATACTTGCTGCTATTCCTGTTCGGTCAATCCAAGTATCTTTTTTCACTGCAACAATAATCCCAAACACTATGCCCAATACACAGGCAATCAACATGGCAGCAATGGCTAACAAAATGGTGCCAGGCAATGCTTCTGATATGATGGTGCTTACTAATTTTTTTGATTGATAGCTTCTTCCAAAATAGGGCATTTTGAAACTCAATTTTATCTCATCTCCAATGAAATATCCAGTTAGTTTTTTTTCGGTAATTGCAGTTGATGTATATATAGAAATTGGTGAAACATTGTTGATGTAAAACACCAGCTGCTTCCATTTGGGTTCGTCTAGTTGCAGCTCTTTTCTGATGTTGGCCATTGTTTTCTTATCTCCTGTTTGACCAACGACTAATTTTGATGGATCACCTAAAAATTGGAACAATATAAAAATCAAACAAATAACACCCAATAAAACCAACATGGATGCCGCCAATTTTTTTAAAATAATCATCGAGTTTATGGTTTTTTAGACTCAATGATTTGAATGAATTCTTTTGCATTGAATTGCTCTTGTTCAATTCCTTGGTAAGACTTGATGATATTTCCATTCCATAAATAATTTACACCCGGTGTTGAAGCGTTGTTGCCAAGCAATTTGAAAAATGTTGGGATGTCTTCAATTACATGATAAGGAAAGCGGGCTTTTGTTTCGGCAAAAAACTCTGGAATTTTAAAGAGTTCTTCGTTCATAAATAATATGAGCACTTGAGGCATTTGATGTTTTTTTGAAAGCGCTACCAGTTCCTTTGCTGCATCTCTACAATGATCACAACCTGGTACAAAAAGACAAACTACTTTTTTTCCTTCATCGATGTTGATGGTTTTTCCTTCGAAATTATTGTACATGCTAAATTTAGATTGCACGTGTTTGGGCTCATATGCTTTCTCTATGATAGTATCTTTTACCGTTGACTTAGGTATTGCCGTATCATTTGGTATTTTTAATTTCACAGAAGTATCGTTCGATTGGACGATAACGGTAGTGTCAACATTTGTAGTGTCTGTAATATTTGGAATTACGATTGGGTTTTTGCTATCAGATTTTGAGCATGGACAAAATGGAAAAGCAAAAAACATGATAAAAGCAGAAAGGAAATAAATAAATAGTAAGTACACAAAACGATGCTCCCCATTTACTTTATCCGACACATTTTTGTACAAATAAATCAACAGTAAAATGGTTATGATGTTTTTGATGAGCGCTTCTAGCGGTGTCATGGGAATCAGTTGTCCGAAACAACCACAATTTCCATTCATTGCACCATGCTGATATATTTGCATGCCAAGGTGTATACAAAATGCGACCAAAAGTAAAATGGTAACGGGAATGACAAACCTTTTTAAATAGTGTTTCTGTAAGATGGCAATTGCAATGGCGCCTTCTAAAGCAATGATTAATCTGGCTAAATATGGAGCGCCACACCAATCCGTTATTCCCAAATCAACCAATTGTTTTTCAAAAGCCCAAATGGGAAATGATTTGGCAACAGCAGACAATAAAAATAAAGCTGAAATGATGATACTAACAATGAAGGGTAAATGTTTTTTTATGGAATTCATTGTATAAGATTTGAGTGGTTGTCTATTTTGTATGTTTTCCTTCGGAAATTAAAATTAAGCCAAATGCTGCATAGTTTAAGATGTCGTAAAAGTTGGCATCTATGCCCTCGCTAATTAACGTTTGGCCATTGTTTGCTAGAATTTGTTTGATGCGCAGCAATTTAGCTAAGATGAGATCGACAAAACTTTCCTGACTCATCTCTCTCCACGCTTCACCATAATCATGATTTTTGTTGTTCATCAATGCTTTGGCCATGATCACTTTTTGATCATATAAAATCTTCACTTCATCCACCGGAATTTGATCTATTTCGTCGTTCTGTATCTCCATTTGAATGAGGCCAATGATGGCATAGTTTAATATGCCTTCAAATTCGGATTGAATACCATCTTCAATTTTCTGGTGCTTTTTTTCTTGTATGGTTCTTACACGTTTTGCTTTGATGTAAATCTGATCAACAATAGAAATGATTCGATACACGCGCCAAGAAGTACCATAGTCCGCGGCTTTTTTTAAAAAAGTATTTCTACACTGCATCACTACCTGTTCATACTGTTCTGTTGTTGTTGACATCCGAAGGAAATTATAATCAAAAAATGAGGTTCTATTTTTGATACCTGAAAACAAAATGAACCTTTGTATATTTAACAAAAATACAATTACTAACGCAATGTCGACCATTAACTGCAAAGGAAAAATTCTTGATCTATCTACACCCCGCATAATGGGAATTTTAAACATGACAACCGATTCTTTTTACAATGGGTTTTTAAATGATTCAATTGAATTGATTGTATTGCAAGTTGAAAAAATGACCCAAGAAGGTGCAAGTATCATTGATATAGGCGGACAAAGTTCAAAACCTGGCAGTAAACCAGTTGAAGCAAATGAGGAAATTGACAGATTAATGCCTGTATTGCAAAGTATACAAACTCATTTTCCGGATGTGATATGTTCAATCGATACTTTCTATAGTAAGGTAGCAGATTTGGCATTGTCACATGGCGTTAGCATTGTAAACGATATTAGCGCCGGAAGTTTTGATGAGGCCATGTTTTCCATCGTTGCCAAATGGCAAGCACCTTATGTTTGTATGCACATGCAAGGCAATCCCGAAACCATGCAGCTACAGCCAACCTATAACAATGTGACTACAGAAATACTCGAATTTTTTGTAAACAAAATCAATGCTTGTCGCAACGCAGGCATTACAGATGTAATCATAGATCCTGGTTTTGGTTTTGGCAAAAGCAATCATCACAATTATCAAATGCTACATGATTTTAATTGTTTTACCGAATTAAATGTCCCTATTTTAGCTGGTCTATCCAGAAAAGGCATGATATACAAAACGATTAATTGCACTGCTAATGAAGCACTCAACGGAACTTCTGTATTAAACACCATTGCGTTGATGAATGGAGCCAACATCTTAAGGGTGCATGATGTTAAAGCCGCTATGGAAGCCATACAATTGTTTTCTGCATATAAAAAAGCCGCTTCTTGTTAGAAGCGGCTTTTTTATGACATTTCAATTATTTTATTTTCTTTTCGTGGTATCTGGTTGTAGTTTTTTCATGCTGTCCAAGAAACGCTTTTGACTTTCTTCTCTTTTCTTTCTTTTCTCATCAATTTCTTTTTGCGCCTGTGCTCTAGATAAAACATCTACAATTTCAATATCAAAAATTAAGATTGAATTTGCTGCAATATCCTCTCCTGCTTTTTGATTTCCGTATGCCAATCCTGATGGGATATAAAATTTAGCTTTAGCACCTTTCTTTAATAAAGTCATGCCATCTGTCCAGCCTTTGATAACACCGTTGCCTAAACCTGGGTCGTTGGTCATGTTTACTTTAAATGGTTCTACATGTCCTTTTGATGGGTCTGTGTTGCTGTCAAACATTTTGCCTTCCATTGTTTTTCCAGTGTAATTGGTTACTACAACTACAGAAGTATCGATGAAAGCGCCGCTACCAGAATCAATAATTTGTACATAAGTTCCCAACGGTGCTTTTGAAACGTTGATGTTTAATTTTTTAAACAATTCCTGTAAAGTTTTGTCGTCTTTTTTCATTGTTGCAGCAGTTTCTATTGAATCTCTGCTGTGTTTGATTACAAATTCTTTTGCTCTTGCACTGTCCATTTGAGCCTGTGTTGTAAAGATGTTCAACAATTTTACTGTTGTGCAGAAATAATGACCTTTTTTCATAAAGCCAGGCATGGTTCCTGGGTTTTGTGCAAACATGGTATCTGTCAACATTCTGATCACCAAGCTATCGCCTTTGCGCATTTGTCCCAAAATAGTAATGTATTCTGGTGGCAATGCTGTTGAATCGAAATGTTCGATAATTGGGCCACTGCTGGTTCTGGTGTCACTCAGAACGGAATCAATTTTTCCATTGTTGTAAGTTTGACTGATGTGCATTTGCATGTAATCGCCAATTTTCACTTTAGGCCCATTACCATCTGCAATCACTTTGTACTCTAATCCTTTGTCGCCTTTTTTAAACGCTTGTTTACAGGCACTGAATAGCAAAACTGCTACAAATAAATAAGAAATTCTACGCATTGTTTATTGATTTAAAATTGATAACTACTTAATTCTGCTTTGTGTTCTTTCATGGCTGCAATAAATTTCTCTACTACCATTTCAAGCGCCTCTTTGCTTTGACCACCTGCTGCATTGTAATGTCCGCCACCATCAAAATGATTTCTGGCAAATGTATTCACATCAAAACTGCCTTTGCTTCTAAACGAACATTTTCTTTCTTCACCACGGTCAATGATAATGGCTGCCATTTTGATACCCTCGATGCTTAAAGGATAATTTACCAATCCTTCCGTATCTCCAGTTTTGATGTCGTATTTAATTAAATCGGCTTGTGTGATGGAAATCAAAGCGGTGTTGTATTCATAAAACACTTGCATTCTGTTGAGTAAGGTATTGCCAATAAATCGCAATCTGTTTTCAGAAAAATTGTCAAATAAATTTTCGTGAATTTTGCTGTGTTGAAGTCCTCTTGCGATTAAATCGGCTACCATTTTGTGTACATCGGAAGATGTAGATGGAAATCTAAAAGAGCCAGTATCTGTCATAACGCCCGCATACAAACACTGACTGATAGCATCGTTTATTTTGTTTTCGAATCCGGAGTTGTATATAAAATCATAGACCATTTCAGCTGTAGAACTTTTGGTTGTGTCGCTGATGCCATAATTGAAAACAGTTGTTTGGGGTTGTTGATGATGATCTATTAATATTTTCGTAGCTGAAGAGGCCAACAAAACCGACTCCATCTTTTTTGTGCGGCTCATGGTATTAAAATCCAAACAAAATATCCAATCAGCTTGCGCAATTACAGCATTGGCATTGGTGGTATCTTTTTCGTAATCGATAACGGCTTTAACCCCTGGCATCCAATTTAAAAAATCTGCCCAATTGGTTGGAGAAATGACGGTTGCTTGGTGTTCAAATTGTGTCAAAAAATGAAACAAAGCTAAAGTTGAGCCCATCGCATCACCATCGGGTTTTTGATGCATGGTTATTACAATCTTTTTGGGCTGGGTAATTTCGGGGAATATTTCGTTGATACTGTTCATAAAATCGCGACAAAAGTAAGCGTTATATATGAATGTGCAAATTTCAATCGTTTACTTCACGAATTGCTCCTATATTTGCGAAAAATTTATAAAATGACGAACAGAACTTTTACAATGATTAAGCCTGATGCAACAGAAAAAGGTAACACAGGCGCTATATTAGAAATGATTAACCAAGCTGGTTTTAGAATTGTTGCCATGAAAATGTTGCATTTGAGCAGTGCCAAAGCTGGCGAATTTTATGCTGTTCACAAAGAAAGACCATTCTTTGGAGAGTTGGTTGAGTTTATGAGTCGTGGCCCTATTACTGCAGCGATCTTAGAAAAAGACAATGCAGTTGAAGATTTTCGCAAATTAATTGGTGCAACCAACCCAGCCAATGCAGAAGAAGGAACCATCCGTAAAAGATTTGCAGCATCTATCGGTGAAAATGCCATCCACGGAAGCGATAGCGACGAGAATGCAGCCATCGAAGGTGATTTCTTTTTTAGCAAATTGGAACAATTTTAATTTATATTCATACCATATTTTTAAAAGCTTCGCCTTTGCGAAGCTTTTTTATTTTCCTTTTGATTGATTATAAATCCTACTTTCGAGTGGCCGATTTTGTGCATTCAAAACTGATTTTACACTGCATTCATGACCACTATTTTAACCATCACGCGCTACAGAACTTTTGCTATTCCTTTTGCTATTTTATCTATGGCAATCTTTCATATTCCCTTGTTTTTTAGTAGAAAAATTAAGTTTTATAAATTGATGGGATGTGGTAAAAATGGTACGTTCGACAAGAAGCCAGACCTACATCAATGGGTTATTTTATCCAATTTAGATGAAACCCCAATGACCAACCCAACTGTTGATGGTTTGTTGATGTCTATTCACCCTTTCATAAAACATTGGCTTTGTTTGTTGGGAAAAGAAACGTTTATCATTATATTGAAGCCAGTTGCGGGTCATGGAAAATGGGATGGACAAGCTGCTTTTGGAAAAATAGAAGGCACATTACCTGAAGTTGGGCGCATTGCCACATTAACCAGAGCGACTATCAGATTGAACAAACTCAAATATTTTTGGAATCATGTGGCTCCCGTGGCCAATAAAATGACTACAGCAAAAGGATTTGTTTTTTCATTAGGGATTGGCGAAATACCTTGGGTGAAACAAGCTACATTTAGTATTTGGGATTCGGTAGCTGATATGAAAGCATTTGCTTATGGAATGCGCGAACACCAAGAGGTAATCAAAAAAACAAGAAAAGAGAACTGGTACAGTGAAGATATGTTTGTTCGATTTACGGTTGAGGCCAGTTATGGACAATTGCACGGCAGTAATCCACTCAAATAAAAAATGTAGATTTGTAATGCACACAAAAAATTAAAATATGAAAAATATTAAGCTAATTGAAGTTCCTTCAGAAATAGGCGCAGGAACCAGAGGTGCAAGTTTAGGTGTTGAGGCAATCAAAATTGCCGGTTTGGATTTTATGAGTAATTTCTTCATTCATTTCCCCTCAGAAAAAATAGAACCCGAAAATCAATTGTTGTTTGAGCCCATTCAGTCGCCATACGCAAAAAGAATTCATGGTGTGTTGACAATGTATGAGCGCATCAGCAAAGCCGTTTCTGATAGTGTGAAAAATAATTTTTTTCCAGTGATTTTAAGTGGCGACCACAGCAACGCAGGTGGCACAATAGCTGGTTTAAAAATGGCAAAACCCAAAAGCAAATTGGGCGTTATTTGGATAGATGCGCATGCCGATTTGCATACACCTTTTACAACCCCAAGTGGCAATATGCATGGCATGCCCATTGCAACTGCTATTTCGGAGGATAATTTAGATTCTAAAGTGCATGATGTAGATGATAAAACCATAAAAATTTGGAATCAATTAAAAAACATTGGCAACATTGGACAAAAAGTATTGCCAGAAGATGTGGTTTTCATCTCACTTAGAGATTTTGAAAAAGAAGAAAAGTACATCATTGAAAAACATGGCATCAAGGTTATTCCAACCAGTGAAGTCAGAAGAAATGGTGCAGAAAATGTAAGCAGAAAAGTATTGCGCTACTTGAGCGATTGTACAGACATCTATGTAAGTTTTGATGTTGATAGTTTGGATTCTTCTATTTCCAGAGGAACGGGTACGCCTGTTGGAAATGGATTGAGAGAAAGAGAAGCCGAAGATTTGATTAGTAAGTTTATGCAAAACAGAAAAGTTTGTTGCTTCGAAATAACAGAGGTAAATCCCACATTGGACAAGGAAAATTTGATGGCAGAAATTGCATTTAACATCTTGCAAAGAAGCGTCAATATTTTGATGATGAATTAAAAGGAAAAACCGGGAAGTCAAGCCCGGTTTTTGTTGTCCTGTAAATCAACCATTAAAAAAACGAAATATATACTATAATCCAAAATAGAATCTCGTTTGCCGAAAGGCAATTATGTTTAAATCATCATTTGTTTTTGTTTGTAGAATCTGCAGGTAATGTGTTCACCTTTTGTGAAGCCAGCCGATCAATTAAATGCTTTTCAAAATCAATCAAAGCGATAGGTTTGATGCTGTAGTTTACGGTGCATACTTGCATGCACATTTTTGTGAGCGTTGGTGTTTGTTTCATTTTGGGTGCGGATTAAAACTCGAAAATTTCTTTATCGAAATATCTGCATACTTAACGCCGGGATATCAATTTTTATTTCACAGCGCTGCGTTTTCTTTTCAATTATTTTGGTAGTCATGTTTTTGTTAATGTGTTCATCTGTTCCCCAAAATGCAAGGTCGTTGCTATTAAATATGCACGCCCATTCTTTTTTCCCCGAAACCGGCATTATCCAATTTTTATACTGTTTATTGGACGTATTGAGGACGATTAACAAATCATTTTTTTTGTTTTTTCCTTTCCTTTTATAGGCCATCACACCATCATTGCGTTTATTTAATTCAATCCATTCAAACCCTTCTGGAGAAAATTGATATTGATACAAAGCTGGCTCATTCTTATATAAATGACTCAATGCGCGAACACAATCTTTCATTTTACGATGCGATACATGTTCCAACAAATGCCAATCGAGTTCTCGATGGTCTTGCCATTCTGATGTTTGTGCAAACTCATTTCCCATAAACATGAGCTTCGCGCCAGGGTGCGTGTACATGTAACCGTAAAGCAATCTCAATGTAGCAAATTTCTCATGTTCTAATCCAGGCATTTTATAAATCATTGGACTTTTTCCATGCACGATTTCGTCGTGACTTAAAGGCAACATGAATTTTTCATCATAGTAATACATCATACTAAATGTGAAAAGATCTTGCATGTGTAAGCGTTGGTCAACTTCAGCTTTAAAATACGTAAAGCTATCGTGCATCCATCCCATCATCCACTTCATTCCAAAACCAAAGCCACCAGCTGCTAATGGCAAAGTTATTCCTGGCCAATCCGATGCTTCTTCTGCGATGGTTTGTACATCTGGGAACTGAGCATAAATAATTTCATTGAGTTTTTTTAAAAATTGGATGGCTTCAATATTTTCGTTTCCTCCATAAATATTGGGCTCCCACTCACCTTGTTTTCGAGAAAAGTCTAATCTAATGATTGAATTTACGGCATCTACTCTTAATCCATCTGCATGAAAAATAGACAACCAAAAACACGCGCTACTGATGAGAAAGGAGCGCACTTCTCCCCTACTGTAATTAAAAATATAACTGTTCCAATCTGGATGATAACCTTTTCTTGGATCGGCATACTCATACGTATGTGCGCCATCAAATCGATATAAACCATGTGCATCCGCTGGGAAATGTGAAGGAACCCAATCTAAAATAACACCAATTTCATGTTGATGCAGCACATCTATCAAATACATCAAATCTTCGGGTGTGCCAAACCGTGACGTTGCAGCAAAAAAGCCTGTGCATTGATAACCCCAGCTTTTGTCATAAGGAAATTCCATCACCGGCATAAATTCTACATGCGTAAACCCCATTTCTATTAGATATGGAACCAATAAAGCTGCAATTTCTCGGTAAGTATTAAAGCTCATTTCATCTGATGGTATCGGACGCATCCAACTGCCCAAATGCATCTCGTACACATTCCAAGGTGCATCCAAAGCGTTGTATTTTTTTCGTTGCTTCATCCATTTTTTATCCTTCCATTGATAGGATAAAGTTCGTGTAATCGATGCCGTTTGTGGCCTGAGTTCTGCATAAACAGCATATGGATCTGCTTTTATAGATATTGTTTTATCTATTGAAGTGATGTGGTATTTGTAAATAGATGATGGGGTAAGAGATGGAATAAACCCTTCCCAAATGCCCGATTGATCTAATCTGGGGAACAATTGGTGTTGTTGATGATTCCAATCATTAAAATCTCCTACAACTGCCACTTGCTTTGCATGTGGTGCCCAAACTGCAAAATAAAAACCTGCATTTTTGTGAACAATAACTTGATGCGAACCAAAATATTCATAGCTATTGTGCAATACACCCGATTGAAATTGTTGAATGACGGCCTCATTAAAATTAGAATAATTCCAAACTGCCAATGTTGTGTTTACATAATTTTCATCTTCGTATGCCATAATTCTGTTAATTTTATAAAACATCTATTGAATTGCAGTTATCTAAAATTAAGACTTCTTAACTTGCGTCCGATTATTTAAAAAGTTATTTTTTTCAACCGTTTCAAGAACAATCTAGTTAAAATACTTGCTTACTTGATTCAACAACCACCATTTTTAGTTTTAAACCATCAGTCCACATGAATAAAATATACCTCATCATTTTATTGTTTGTTTTTTCAATTCCCCAATCTTTTGCACAAACTCCTGTCATTACCGGTAAGGTGCAGGATCAATCTTCTCAACTACCCATTAAAAATGCAATTGTAATGGTGCTTTCTGAGAAGGATTCAATATTGCAAGGATTCACACGAACTGCGGATGATGGCAGTTTTACCTTGCAAATAAAATCTAGTGGAAATAAAATTTTGATGATAAGCAATTCTTTGTATGCTGAGTATGTAGACAATATAAAAATTAGCCAGACAACAGAAAATCTAAAAACAATTCGATTAACCAATAAAAGCAAATTACTCGAAGCCATCATCATCAAAACCGGCGGTTCTATAAAAATCAAAGGCGATACCACCATTTATACTGCCGATAGTTTTAATGTGAGTGCCAATGCCAATGTAGAAGAATTATTAAAAAAATTGCCAGGTATTCAGGTTGATAAAAATGGTGAAATAAAAGCGATGGGCGAAAAAGTGGAAAAGGTATTGGTAGATGGGGAAGAGTTTTTTGGTGACGACCCAGGTATGGCTGTAAAAAATTTAAGAGCGGATGCAGTTAAAGAAGTTCAGGTATTTGATAAAAAATCTGAAGCAGCAACTTTTAGTGGCATTGATGACGGCAATACCAAAAAGACCATCAATTTAAAATTAAAAGAAGATAAGAAGAAAGGTTATTTTGGTAAGTTGTCATTGGCTGGAGGAATTGGTCAAAACATCGACAACAGATTCAACAACAATCTCATGTTTGGTTCTTTTAAAGGCAAAAGAAAATTATCTGCATTCTTTTTAAATGGTAATATTAGTCAGGATGGTTTAAACTGGCAAGAGAATCAAAAATATTCTGGAGAAGAAAATAATTTTGAAATGATGGATGAAGATGGCATTTTTGGCTTTACTTTTCAAGGCAATGGATCTGATGAAGATATCAACATCAATACGCAATATGGCTTCCTCCGAAACATCAATGCCGGCGTTAGTTACAGCAATAAATGGAATGACAAACACTCCATTAATTTCTCTCCTAAATACAATTTGCAAGACTACAACAATATCAAAAACACACAAGTTATCACTCAAATTGGCGATTCTATTTTAGATCAGCAAACAGAAACTAAAACAAATCTTAACAGATACAATTTCAAGAGCTCTTTTATATTTGATACCAAAATAGACAGCGCCAATACATTGAAATTAACCCTCCGAGCAGATAATTATCATTCTAATTCAATAGAAACTTCAGATGCTGAAACAAGTGGAAGTTCAGGCATAGTAAAAAACGCCAGCTTTCGCAGTCAGAATAAAACTTCAGATAAAACAGTTATTACAGCAAATCTGATTTTTAAACACAAATTCAAGAAAGCAAGAAGGACACTTTCTTTAACTGCCGATGTAAAAACAAACTCAACAGAATCCGACAGTTACTTGCAGTCTAGCAACCGTATTTTCGAACAAGCAATTCCCTTTTCTGTTGAACTTGATCAGTTAACCAAAACCAACAATACCGGTACAAACTTGTCGGCCAAAGCTTTGTACACAGAACCATTAACTAAGAAATGGTCAATGGAAATGTCTTATCAATTGGCTGTAAATGCCGGAAACAACGATCAAAAAACCTATACTCCAAATGCGACTAATGTTTATAATGTAATTGAAGACAGTTTGACAAATGATTTCAAGCAAAACATCACTATTCAAACACCATCAACTCGTTTCAATTATGCGTATAAAAAAATCAAATTCAATTTTGGATCTGGTTTTGGAATAACCCATTTTTCTTTGCTTGATAAAACCATTGATAAGACGTACATCAGAGATTACATCAACTTGTTTCCTTCGGCAACATTTGTGTATGCATACAAAGGCAACCATTCTTTGAGAATCAAATACAATGGTTCAAACACACAACCAACGATCAATCAATTGCAACCATTGAGAAACAACAATAACTTTTTCAATCAATACGAAGGTAATCCGGATCTTAAACCTTCTTTCTCAAACAACTTCAACATCACACACAACGGATACAATTTCTTAAAAGAACTCTGGAACTATCAAACTTTGAATGTATCCTTCACCAACAATTCCATTGCAAATAATAAAACCATTGACGCAGCAACTGGCAAAACGATCACCAAACCCATCAACACCAATGGAAATGTAAATGTGAGCATGTGGTCTGGCGTGGGTTTGAAGTGGAAAAAACCAAATATTAATTGTCAGTTCAATGGAAACATCAATTATTTCCGGTATGCTGATGTGATCAATAATTTAATCAGTTTTTCCAATACAACATCCGCAGGTGTGTCTGTAACATTCAACAAAAGCAAATCGAATAAATATGATTTTGGATTCAGCAACAATTTCGATGTTAACAGAAATACGAATGCACAAAGCAAAACAGTTAACTCATTTAGGTCTAATACAATGAGTGCCAATGCGACCGTATACTATAAAAAAGCATGGTCAATCATCACGGATTATCAAATGTTTGCGCGTCAAAAATTATCTGCAACCGATAAAAACATCAGTATTAACACACTCAACATTCAATTGCAAAAGACATTTAAAAACAACGAATACACATTGTATGTAAAAGTGAAAGATTTACTGAATCAAAACATTGGTATTGAAAGAAATTATAGCAGCAATACTTTTGTGGAAGAGCGCAACCAACAACTCAGACGCTATTTCATGCTTGGATTTACATGGGATTTTAAAAACAAAAACAACGCTAAAAAATAATTTTGAAAATGAAAGGAATGAAAAAAATAATTGGACTTTTTATAGTTGCCATCTTAGGCATTTTAAATTTAAATGCACAAACTGCGGTATCAGGGGAAATTGTTTTTGAAGTAAAAAGCAATTTGAAGAAATCAATGGGCAGTAGCGGATGGGCAGAAATGATGGCAGATAAATTGCCCAATTTTAAAACCATTTTCTACAAATACAGTTTTGCAGAAAATAAGTCTTTGTATCAGTTTGATCATTGGGAAAACAAAGAAGCATTGCCAGGTATGTTTAGGGAAAGCGATGAAAAGACTGTTTGTTATGTTAATCACACTGAAGAGAAATTGGTTATGCAAAAAGATGTATTTGGAACTGCTTTCAGCTTGGTAGATTCGCTTCCCAACATTGAGTGGAAAATCAGCAATGAGAACAGAATCATATCCGGATATAAT
>CAIQHJ010000144.1 GCA_903871575.1 uncultured Bacteroidota bacterium | reverse complement strand
GGTTAATTGTTTAGGCATCCAGCATCCAGCATCCAGTATCCAGCATCCAGCATCCAGTATCCAGTATCCAAGTATCCAGTATCCAGCATCCAGTATCCAGCATCCAGCATCCAGCATCCAGTATCCAGCATCCAGCATCCAGTATCCAGCATCCAGCATCCAGCCTATCCCTTCGGTTTTCGCATGATCCGACAACCCACCACTTTGGTTTCATTGGTTTGGATGGCTTTACCAGATGCCAAGGCTGTCATTGCTTCTGTAAGGTAATTGATGCTCACAGCTGATACTGACATTGCATTGTCGTCTATTGCACCATGATAAATCAAATTGTATTGTTTGTCAAACAGGAAACATTCGGGTGTTTTGCTTGCGCCAAATGCATTGGCAACCGCACTGCTCGTATCTAAAGCATAATAACAATTAATTCTTTTGTCAATGGCATATGCTTGCATTTGCTGTATGCTTTCTTCTTTTTTTCGAGCGGCTTCATTGCTGTTGATAAGCAGCATGCCAATATTCAACTTATTGGAAAAGTCAATCAGATTCGTGATGCGATTTTCATATTGATCGACTTGCACACAAGCATTGGAAATAAAAATCACCAAGATGCCATTGCCTTTGGATGCACCTTGCAGATTGATTTCTTTCCCAGAAATATCCAACATTTTTTCTGTTTGCTTTGGCATCGTAGCACCAACTCGAATAGGTTTGATTTGTCCAAATCCTAACGACGATTGAAGAATCAAAACAAAAATCCACAAAGTTGACTTTTTCATGCTGGTTGATTTGTTCGTTAAATAGGAAGGTTATTGGTTTTTATTAATCTCTAAATTGGTGGATTTGTCCCTTTCTCGGTGAATGATTTTCATCGAACTTATACTAACGTTCAATTCAAATCCGATGAGTATAGCCAATGAATTAATATATATCAAGGCCATTACCATCATGATGGTACCAATCGACCCATATAGCACATTGTATTTGCCAAAATTGTAAACAAAAACAGAAAATCCAAATGACGACAATACACTTAAAAATGTAGTGATGACAGTACCTGGTGAGGCAATCTTCCATTTTTTTTCTACAGCTGGCGCATACTTAAAAATAAATCCAATCGCATAAAAAACCAGCATCAAAATTAAAATCCATCTGATGTTAGCAAACACATCTCTCCAAGTTTTATCTTTTATCAACCACTCCAGAAAAACCCCTTGAGAAATCAATAAAATAAAATAACCAAGAAACAACCCAAAGATGATGATGGTAAGTTTAATGGCTGTCCAACGTGATAGCAAACCCATTCGTTTGGCAAAACCTGGATGACTTTTTTTATCAAATGAACGAATCAAACCCATCATGGCATTCGATGCAAAATACAAAGAGAACAACAATCCAAAAGACAGTACCGCAATCCTGTTTTCAAAAATAAAGGAGTCTACAAACCGAATCATTTCTCTATTGTAAACTTTTGAAGGTACGATGTCGAAAATTACCCGATGCAATTGTTGTTGAATCGTTTTTTTGGAAATGAAAGGTAAATTGGGAATCAACGTAAACAAGAAAAGCAAGGAAGGCGGAATAGCCATAATGAAATTATAGGAAATTGCTGAAGCTCTTTCTGTAAGGCCGTTAACACGAATTTGACGATAAAAAAATCGAAGTACGTCATAGAGTGGCACACCCTGAAACCCCGGAAGATTGAGCGTTTTGGTTTTGTTTACGAAAAACGCAAGCGGGGTTTTGGTAAATAATATGCGTTCAAATTTTGTCAATGTGCTGCTTTTTTTGCGATCAATTCATCCAATGCTTTTTGATAGGATTTGGCATATGTAAGGTGCTCGGCATAAGTAGCTGCGAAGTTGGAATATCCGCTAAAATCGGGCTTGGCAACAAAGAAAATATAATCGGTTTTTGGGGCTTCCAATACGGCGTCGATGGTGTTGATGGAGGGTGTACAAATCGGCCCTGGCGGTAATCCCTTTGTATAATAAGTGTTGTGTGTCGATGGGAAATCAAGGTGTCCATGTAAAATGCGGGTGAGTTCGAAATTGCGCATGGCATATTTTACCGTGGGGTCGGCTTCTAATTTCATTCCCTTTTTTAAACGATTGAAATAGACACTGGCTATTTTGCCTTTGTCACTTTCCATATTGGTTTCTTCTTCTACAATGCTGGCTATGGTATAAATTTCAATTGGCGTATATCCCAATGCGTTAGCTCGTTTTGTTCTTTTTCCTTCCCAAAAATAATCGTGTTGCTTTTTCAATCGATCAAAAATTCTTCGAAATGAACCATTCCAATAAAACAAATATGAATTGGGAATGAATGTGGTCATAACTGTATTGGTATCCAGCTGGTAAGACCGAAGCGAATCATTGCTGCATAAGAAACGAATGACTTCGGTTGAATCTGCCTCAAACTGGGTACCAATTTTACCGGCAAAATCTTCTTTGGTTCTAATTTTATTGATAACCAACCGCACTTCAGCTTGAGTTCCGGCATGCAACATGCGCACAAGATGAATTAAGTTACTGTTTGATGGGATGGCATATTTTCCTGGTTTAACGTGTTCAGGATAATGAACTTGTTTCGCAATAACAGTGAAAAAAAAGTTATTGTTGAGTATGCCTTTAGCGGTTAGATTTTCTTTTACAGCAGCAAAATCATCTCCTGTGTGAATATAAAAATAGCGTACGTTTGATGTATTAATTGTTGGTCCCAAAAATATCCAAGCCACACAACAACTCAATGCCAATAAAATGCCCAAAAGAAATAACATCAACTTTTTCAT
>CAIQHJ010000143.1 GCA_903871575.1 uncultured Bacteroidota bacterium | reverse complement strand
TCGTTGAGTAAGTTGTTCAACTCTGTAGTGCTCATGGTTTTTAGATTGTCTTTTCCACCGGTTTCAGTGGTAATAGGAGCCGATGATATTTTTTTGTTTTCATCTTCCATTAAAACACCTGCCTGCACCAAAATGCTTTCGTAAGTGTAAATTGGACAGCCAAACCTAACCGCCATAGCAAGTGCATCAGATGTTCGGGAATCAATTTCCACGGTGTCGTTGGATGAGCTGCAAACCAATTTTGAATAGAAAATACCTTCTTGTAAATCATTAATCACTATTTCATTCAAATCCACGTTGAATGCCAACATGAAATTTTTCATGAGGTCGTGGGTAAGTGGTCTGCTGGGATTCATTCTTTCGAGTGCTACTGCAATGGCTTGTGCCTCAAAACCACCAATTACAATTGGCAGTCTTCTCAATCCATTTATCTCACCCAACACAACCGCATATGAATGGGTTTGTGTTATGCTGTGGGATAATGCCACAATTTCTAATTCTATTTTTTTCATTCCAGACATGTTTTACAGTTGTGCACAAATATAAAAAAATAAGCCTTTCAATATTGCTTGAAAGGCTCTAAAATAAGGGAAATATTATTAAATTAAACTGATCCTTTTAATTTCTTTACCGCTTCAATAATTTTTGGTACCACTTCAAATGCATCTCCAACAATCCCGTAATCTGCTGCTTTAAAGAATGGTGCTTCTGGATCTTTGTTGATAACCACAATTGTTTTGCTTCTGTTTACGCCTGCCAAATGCTGAATGGCACCTGAAATACCAATAGCAATGTATAAATTGGGTGCAATGGCCAACCCAGTTTGACCAACATGCTCGTGGTGTGGGCGCCAATGTATATCTGCAACTGGTCTACTACAGGCGGTTGCAGCTCCGAGTAATTGAGCCAAATCAGTTACCAATCCCCAGTTTTCTGGTCCTTTTAATCCACGTCCACCGCTAACTACAATATCAGCTTCACCCAACGGAACATCTCCGGTAATTTTATTTACAGAAACCAGTTCAATTGTAGAAGGTTGTATGGTTAACGAGATGGTTTCAACAGTGGCGCTGTTGTTTGATTTGGTTATTGAAAATGCATTTGGATTCAAGGAAATGATTTTTTTATCCGTTTGAATGGCAACAGAAGCAAATGCTTTTCCGCTGAATACGGATTTTCTCACCACAAAACCATTGCTGGTATCAGGCAGTGCAACAGCTCCACTCACGAGCCCGGCTTTTAACCGAACACTAACCCTTGGTGCTAAAGCTTTTCCGGTGATGGTGTTGGAAAAAATAAGGATGTTGCTGGTTGTGGCTTCGGTAGCATCTGCAATGGCCTGCGCATAAACTTTTGCATCAAATACATTCAATGCGCTATCGGTATTGTGAAACACTTTCGAAATGCCATAGTTGCCCAACATGCTTAAATCTTCGGTGCAGTTGCCTAGCACAATCGCTGCAGCTTCGGTTCCCATTTGATTGGCAATGGCAGCGCCATAATTGGCCGCTTCGAATGAAGCCTTCTTTATTTTTCCTTCTGCGATATCTACAAATATTAAAACACTCATGATGATGACTTAAATAATGAATTGATAAATAGAAATTAATTTAAATAGCTTTTGCTTCTTCATTCAGCAATCTAACCAGTTCTTCTGGATGATCTGCAGGAATCAATTTTACACCTGCTTTCGCTGGCGGCAAATCAAACGAAACAATACTGGTATATGCAGCAGCTTCAACTGGTTCAGATACATGCAATGGTTTTGAACGAGCGCCCATAATACCTTTCATGTTGGGAATGCGTTGCTCTGCCATTCCTTTTTGACAACTTATAACGGCGGGCAGCGACAATTTATTTATCTCCTCACCACCTTCGATTTCTCTGGTTACAGTTGCTACGTTATTATTGAGTTCTAGTTTAACAGCATGGGAAATGAAAGGGACATCCAACAATTCAGAAAGCATTGCACCAATAGAAGCCCCATTGTAATCGATGGTTTCTTTTCCTGTAAAAATCAAATCATAATTGCCCGCTTTTGCAAGATGTGCGATCTGACTGGCAACAAAAAAACTGTCGGTGTTGTCGGTGTTTACTCTAAAAGCTTCTTCACCGCCAAGCGCCAACGCCTTTCTGATAATCGGCTCCGTATCTGCACCGCCTACATTTGCCAAATGCAATACAATGGAAGGATCGGCCTCTTTTAATTCAATTGCCTTTACCAATGCATACCACTCATCATAAGGATTGATGATCCATTGAACGCCATCTGTTGCAAAACTGGTGTTGTTGTCTGCAAATGCAATTTTCGCAGTCGTATCCGGTGTTTTACTAATACAAATTAATATCTTCATAACAAGAAAAAATTTAGTTCATCTTTGCACAAATGGTATGTGCTGCAGAATTGGGTGCAAATATAATTCCATTGGGTTGTTTAAAAAATATTGTTATGTCTCGAATCGAAAAAATCCTAGAATTTATCAACAAGGGAGGTGAAGATAGTTTTTTGCAACATGCTTTGGCTTTAGAATACATTAAAATTGAAAAATATCAGGACGCATTGGAGCAATTTGTTGCTTTGCTAAACCGAGAACCCGAATATGTTGGTTCGTATTATCATTTGGGAAAATTGTATGAAAAATTGGGACAATCCTCGCAAGCTATTCAAACATACGAGCAGGGGATGATTGTAGCAAAAAAACAAGCCGATCAACACAGTTACAATGAATTGATGATGGCTAAAGAAGATTTGGAAGATTAACTTAGCAAAAAAATATTCACATTGAATTTATTAGAGCAGTTCAAATCAAATGTAGAAACGCAGCAGCTTTTTTCTTCTGCCGATCGTTTGTTGCTGGCCGTGAGCGGTGGTGTAGATTCTGTGGTACTTGCGCATCTTTGCCATGTTGCAGGTTTTTCATTCGAAATGGCTCATTGTAATTTTAAACTCAGAGGGGAGGAGAGTGATGCAGATGCAGCTTTGGTTCAATCGATTGCCCGTCACTACAATGTTGTGCTTCACCAAATTGAATTCGATACAAATGCTTATGCAAAAGCAAACCAAATCAATATTCAGATTGCTGCACGAAACCTAAGATACGATTGGTTCAATGCGTTGCTAAAAAAAGACAACACCATACATTGTATTTTAACAGCACATCACGCCGATGATAATATTGAAACCATGCTGATGAATTTTTTCAAAGGCACAGGCTTGAAAGGTTTGCAAGGTATGGCAGCCAAAGACGGAGGCATTGGTCATCGGATAACAAGGCCATTGTTGTTTGCAAATAAATCAACCTTAATTGCATATGCACAATCGAATCAACTGATTTGGAGAGAAGATGCATCCAACGAAAGCAATTACTACACAAGAAATTTTTGCAGAAATGAAATTTTGCCCACAATAGAAAAAGCATTTCCATCTGTACTAGACAATCTGCAAAACAGCATACATCGGTTCAAAGAAATCAATTTGATTTTCGAAAATGCAATAGCAAAAATCTTACAAAAATTGGTGCAACAAAAAGGAGATGAACAGCATATTCCCATAATGAAATTGCAACAGGAATCTGGAGTAGAAACAATTTTGTATGAATGGTTGAAATCCTTTGGGTTCAGTGCTCATCAAACAAAAGATGCCTTACATTTATTAACTGCAGATTCTGGAAAACATTTGTTGTCATCCACACATCGATTGCTTAAAAACAGACAGTGGCTCATCATTTCGCCCATTCAATTATCCAATGACAGTATTTTTTTAATTGAAGCAAATACTTCAACAATCGAATTTCAACAACAAAAAATAAACATAGCCACAACCACCGATTTGCAAATCAACGACAGTAAACAATCGGTGTTGTTAGACATCAACAACATCCATTTTCCTTTGATGCTGAGGCGTTGGAAACAAGGTGATTATTTCTATCCGTTAGGCATGACAAAAAAGAAAAAGCTGAGTCGGTTTTTTGTCGACCAAAAATTATCCATTTTGGAAAAAGAGCAAGTTTGGGTGGTGGAGTCCGATAAAAAAATTATTTGGGTTATAGGTAAAAGAATTGACAATCGCTTTAAGATTACAGACCATACAAAGACTGCTTTGAAACTTACCTTAATCTCTTCCAAATAAGCTGGGGTGTTTCAATGATTCAATGATACTTTGAAATAACAGCGGTTCTAGCATCAACACCAAGATGATGACAAATGCTAAACCAAATATTGCCCCCCATAAATGCGCATCATGATTGATGTTGTCTTGTCCTCGCTTACCCATGTAAACAGAATATACCACAAACAGTACCGCATACAACATAGCAGATATTTTAATAGCGGCATACAAATAAATGCTGCTCCAAGGACTAAATACAATCGTAGCAAAAACAACTGCGGAAACAGCTCCCGAAGCGCCCAGTGATGCATAAGATGGGCTGTTGTGGTATTTTACAAAACTGGGAATATCGGAAGCAATCAACGCACCAAAATACAAGGCCAGGTAAGCCGTAGTCCCACCAAGATTGTAATAGCTTAGCAGCAATTCGAGGTTGTGCCCAAAAAAATACATCGTAAACATGTTGAAAAAAAGATGCGGTAAATTGGCGTGCATAAAACCAGAAGTGATGAATCGATAATATTGGTTTTGCTTTTGTACGACATAAGGTTTCATAATCGATTGCTCATACAACTGCTTGTTGGATTTCGAAAGGAAGTAGAATATTACATTGATTACAATGATGATGTTGGTTATGGATGCGGTAAAAGAATTCATGCTGACTTTGTTTAAAATAAAAATGATTAGGGTAGAAGAAGGGTAAGGATTTATATGTGGTGATATTTTTCATTTCTGTTGATGGTGCATGCCCGATAAATTTGTTCAGACAAAATCAAACGCACCAACTGGTGGGGAAAGACAAGTGCAGATAAGCTCCATTTGAAATTGGCTCTTTGCATAACGGCTTCGCTTACGCCAAAAGCACCGCCAATTAAAAAGACAATTTGCTTTTCACTTTCGTTGGCTCTTTGCTGGATGAAATTTGCTAATCCTTCGCTGCTCAACATTTTTCCACGCTCATCAAGCAACACCAGATAATCTTCTTTTTTCAATAGTTGTAATATGAGTTCTCCTTCTTTTTGTTTGAGGTCGTTTTCTGACAAAACACCTGCATTTTTTGGAGGGGCTACAATTTGCCAATCGGCGTTATAATAATTGCCTATGCGTTTTGTAAAGATTTTTATGCCTTCATCAACATAAGCTTCATTGGGCTTTCCAATCGATAGCAACAAAAATTTCATGCAAGGTTTATTTTATTTTACTCAAAGGTTGGTACCCAAGATGCCACTCATCTTCGATAGGCTGTTCACTATCAGTAATGGATATGCGATAATTGTTTTTTATTTGTTGAGGAAGTATTTCAGTTACTTCATACGTATCGTCCACATCAATGCCATATTGGTCGTCAATATGAGATGCCGCTCCTTTAAACCCAGTATGAAGATAGAAAGCAGATGCTTTTGCTTTTCGAATGGCCTCGGTTTTATTTTTGGCAATTACCAGCATTTTGTAATGAAATTCCTCGAAAACGTTGGGTTTGTAACCACCCAAATTTAGAAAGAACAATTTTTCTGAATCTTTTTTTGATGCACTCAACAGTGGGTTTACTGCAATGCGTTTTCCATCCACATTTTCAACGATTCGCCAAGCATCGATATGAATTTTTCCACCGTCGGGCCAAAAAGCCTGAATCTGCGGTTTGATGTCTGCTAAACTGCTGCCGATGGTGAAAAAAATATCGTGTTGCTCTGTGTGTCTGCCTTTGGGCTTGCATCCCAACAATAACATGAATAATTTTTGTTCTTCCATTTTTACATTTTGTGACTGTAATTGGTACAGTCCTTATCTAACGCTATTGATTTTATCTCTTTAATTACAACAAACCTAAGCAATCCAATTTGTATCTTTACCAGATCAATGAGAAAATCCTGTCAAATTCTTTATTACTTCCCATCTGCATTCAATTTCTCGCAACGATTTTGGCTCATGCTATTTTTGTGTATTTGCTGTAGTGAAATTAATGCACAATGTCCGGTAAATATTGATTTTGAAAAAGGTAGTTTCGAAGGATGGAAATGCTATCAAGGTTCTACGGAAGCTGATGGCGGACAGAATTTTATTTTCCTCACAGAAGTACCAGGTCCCATTGCTGGAAAGCATGTGATGCTGTCTTCCTCACCGGGTGATGGACTAGATCAATATGGTGGATTCCCTAAAAATTGTCCCAATGGCAGTGGTCATTCTATCATGTTGGGCGATAACGACGGAACAGCTGAAGCGTTGGGTGTTTCATACGAATTCACAATTCCGCCTACATCAAATAAATTCAGCATCAAATACAATTATGCAGTTGTAATTCAGGATCCTGGACATCAATCGTTTGAACAGCCAAGAATGCAAATAGAAGTGTTTAATGTGACCGACAATGAAGTGCTCAATTGTTCTTCGTTTTCGTTTGTTGCCAACAACAGTTTACCTGGTTTTTTGTTGTCGCCTAATCCTGGAGGCAACTGCCCAGTAAGATACAAAGATTGGTCTAACTACACCATCAATTTGGATGGGTTGGAAGGGAAGACCATTCGTTTTTTTATTAAGGTTGCAGATTGTACGTATGAAGCTCATTTTGGTTACGCATATGTTGATGTGGTGGCAGAATGCAACAGTAATTTACAAGGTGCTGTTTTTTGTAATAGCGACACGTCAGTTGATGTTGTTGCCCCAGATGGCTATCAAAGTTATCATTGGCTTAGCAGCGACTTATCACAAATCGTTAGTACCGATCAAACATTGCATATTTCGCCATTGCCAACTGCTGGCTCCACAATAGCTGTTGAAATTACACCTTATCCTGGGTACGGATGCATTGATACATTATATCAGGTGTTGGATACAATACAATCCAATGCTAATGCGGGTCCAGATCGATTTCCTTGCAACATGTCGCCTGTGCAATTGGGCGGAAATACTGTCCCAGGGTTGATATACAGTTGGTCGCCAAGCACCAGCTTGAGTGATGCGCATTCGCCCAATCCATTTGCCAATCCCGATCATTTGGTGGAATATGAGTTGATGGTTAGTAGTGCTCAAGGATCTTGCATAACAAAGGATTCTGTAATCGTAAATCCACAAATCATTAATCAAAATTTACAGGTCACTGGCAGCAATCCATTTTGTTTGGGTAATGCTGATGCGCCCATCTTGCAGGCGGCAATAGCAGACAGTATTCAATGGTATTGGAATGGCACGCCATTGGCAAATAGTAGTTTGAATTTTGCACCACGCAGCACGGGTGATTATCAGGCTGTTTTGTATAGCGCAGTGTGTACGGATCCAGTTCGATCAAATGTGGTTCATATTGAAGCAGACACAGCAAGAATTGGGATTCGATATCCAGAAGTATCCATTCCCATTCAATTTCCACAGCAGATAGAAGCGCGAGATTTTGGACAACTATACCAATGGCAACCTTCAGCACAATTACTCAATACGAGTATTGTTGATCCTTATTTCAAAGGGAATAGTTCACAAGAATATACAGTGCAAATAAAAACACGTACAGGCTGTGTTACAATTGATACGCAGTATGTTCGGGTGTACAAAAAGATTAAGATTTATGTCCCAACTGCATTCACGCCCAACAATGATGGGCGAAATGATTATCTACGACCATTGTTATTGGGATTCGATAAGTTGTTATCCTATACCATTTACAACCGATGGGGGCGTCAATTGTTTCACACCACCAATGAGTTGCCAGGTTGGGATGGAAAAGTAAACAATATCGCACAGGAACCCCAAACCATAATTTGGGTCGTGGAGGCGGTTGACATCGATGGGAAAATCCAAAAAGCGTCGGGTTCAACAGTGCTGTTGCCGTAGACTATGCCTCTTTCTTTGGCGGCAAACTAAATGCGATAGCTTCATGCTCAAATTTTCCTTTATGCGCACCGTCGCAAAACGGCATATTTTGAGACAATCCACATCTGCAAAGTGCAACAACATCTCTTCCACCCAAATCATAAGCATTTCCAGCTTTATCAAAAATTTGAAAATCGCCTTCTACTTTTATAGAGCCGTTGTTGTTGATGGTAATTTTTGTGGTTGACATGTTTTTATATTTTTCGCAAATCTAAAGTAAGTATCCAATACGAACACCATTAAAATAGAAGCAGTTGAAAATTAAACATCCCGTAACGTATTTCGTCTTAACTTGACTTTTTTAAAAAATGCATTATGCCTTCAAAAAATGTAGGGTTTTTCCTAGTTATTTTTCTACTGTTCATTAGCATATCTATTTCAGCATATCGGCATGTTGAGCAAAAAAGCAACATATCCTTTCCATATAAAGCTGCTGGATTAACACAGCGTCAGGCGGCGGCACATCTAATCAGCAGGTTCACGTATGGCGCTAAATCTGGAGATGTTGACGCAGTAGTAAAAATTGGATTAGAAAAATGGTTTGAAAAGCAACTCGAAGGTGGGTTTTCAGAAGATAGCTTGCAAGCAAAATTAGCAGCATTTAAATTTCTACAACTCACCAACACCGAAGCCGTACAAACCTTTCCGCGTCCATTGCATCTTTTGCGAATGGCCGCTGCTGATGGTGTTATTCCAAAAGATTCAATCAAATTTATTGATCGCGATGAGGCTAAAGAAAGATTGAAAGATTATGTGAAAGAAAAAAACATACATCAACAAGGAGAATTGGTTCGCGAATTTATCAACCAAAGAATCATCAGGGCAACATATGCCAACAATCAATTGAATGAAGTGCTCACTGGTTTTTGGTTCAATCATTTCAATGTTTCTTTAACCAAACCACAAGTTATTTTGTTGGCGCCTGCTTATGAACGAGACGTTATTCGTCCAAATGTATTGGGCAACTTTTCTACCTTATTGATGGCTACGGCTAAATCGCCGGCTATGCAAATGTATCTCGATAATTTCAACAGCAGTGGAGAGAACGATAGTTTGGAAAGTCCGGTGTCTCTGAAAAAATACGACCGAGCTATTGAAAGAATGGAAAGCAGGGGAGATACATCAAAATTAAATGCGTTGAAGAAAATAAACAATGCACAAAAAAGCAAAGGGTTGAATGAAAATTATGCTAGGGAGTTGTTGGAATTGCATACACTTGGAGTAGATGGCGGTTATACACAATCGGATGTAACTCATGCTGCAAGGGTTTTAACAGGATGGGGGATATATCCTATCGATGAGTCGTATGCGCCTTTTTTAAGCAGGATGATAAAGGCCACCGGAGAGGCACAGTTAATTGAAAAAGGATTTGTGCGAGATGGTGATTTTATGTTTGCCATGAATAAACATGATGTCAAAGCAAAGACAGTGCTTGGAAAATATTTTCCAGCGGGAGGCGGCTATACAGAAGGCAGTTCGCTGATACAAATGCTTGCTTCGCATCCATCCACTGCACAATTCATCTCTGCAAAAATCGCTCGTTATTTCGTATCCGACAATCCTCCAGCCAGCTTAATTGCTAAAATGTCGAAAACGTTTTTATCATCTCAAGGAAACATAAAAGCTGTTATGCTCGCAATGGTAACAGCGCCCGAGTTTTGGGATAAATCGGCTGTTCGTCAAAAAACAAAATCTCCGTTTGAATTGATTGTTTCGGCTGCAAGGGCATTGGATTGTGAAATAAAAGCACCATATCAACTGTTTTTGAAAATGGATAGAATGGGACAGAAAATATATTATTACCAAGCTCCAACAGGCTTTCCTGATAATGCAGCACACTGGATCAACACCGGTGCATTGATCAACAGAATGAATTTCGGTTTGGATATTGCTTCCAATAAAATCAGGGGTGTACAAGCAGATTTGTTACAACTGAATAAACAACACGAACCCGGAGATGCCTCCGAAGCATTGAAAACATTTTCTGCTATCTTATTACCCGAAAGAGATCTAACATCAACCATTAAACGCTTAACGCCATTGCTGACCAGTCCAGAATTGGGAAATAAAATACTGAAACAATCTACCGAAATCACTAGCAATATGTCTAGCAAGGAATTGCAGACGTTAGATAATCAATTGGAAAATTTAGATTTGATGGAAGATGATCAAATGGAAGCCATCAAGGCAATGAAAGTAAATCAAGAAAAAGCTTATCGCAATATGTTGGCACAGGTGGTGGGCATTATATTGGGTTCGCCAGAATTTCAAAGAAGATAAATTTAAAAAAATGACGACAAGAAGAAGCTTCATAAAATCGGGCGCCATTGCCGCATTTGGTGTGAGCATATGCGGCATTCCATCTTTTGTGTTGAAAGCAGCTGCTGCAGCAAAAACAAATCAATTGTACAAAAAAAACAAAGTATTGATTTGTATTTTTCAACGTGGTGCAATGGATGGATTAATGGCAGTTACACCATTTACAGATATGTATTTAAAAGCAGCAAGGCCATCTCTTTTTATGTCGGCTGCCAAGGATAGCAACAATGGTATGTTGTTGGATTTGGATGGAAGATTTGGTTTGCACCCTGCTATGGCTGCATTCGAGCCTCTATTTAAAAACAAACAATTGGCAATCGTTCATGGCATCGGATCTCCAAACAACACGCGTTCGCATTTCGATGCACAAGACTACATGGAATCTGGAACCCCATTTAATAAAGGCACAGACAGTGGTTGGCTCAACAGAGCTGCATCAATGTTGGGTGAAGATGCAACGCCTTTCAGGTCTGTGAGTTTAACTCCTTCGATGCCCCGGTCCTTTTATGGTTTGAATCCCGCCATTGCATTCACCAATTTGCAGGATTTTTCCATTCGTAGCAATAGAAACATCGCAGGAGGAAATTTGGCAGCAAAGAGTTTTGAAGATTTGTATGATGAAACCGCGAATAGGTTGATGCAAGAAACAGGGAAAGAAACGTTTGACGCCGTAGCCATGTTATCGAAGCTGGATCTCAAAAATTACACGCCAGCTAACGGTGCAGTATACCCCAATACTACACTAGGAAATGCCATGAAACAAATTGCTCAATTAATCAAAGCAGATGTTGGTTTGGAGATTGGATTTACCGAATCAACAGGTTGGGATACGCATTATAATCAAGGAACTGAAAAAGGAAACTTCGCAAGGTCGGCTGCTGATTTGAGCAACAGCATCTCCGCTTTTTGGACAGACATCGGATCCAATTGGCAAGATGAAGTAACGATAATGACCATGACAGAATTTGGTAGAACGGTAAAACAAAATGGTACCAATGGAACCGATCATGGAAGAGGATCTTGCAATTTTATTATTGGAAATAACATCAACGGTGGAAATGTATTTGGACAAATACAAACTTTGTCAATCGAAAATCTTGAAGATGGCAGAGACTTGCCGGTAACCACAGATTACAGAACCGTTTTTAGTGAAGTTGCCAACAAGCATTTGAAATTAAAAAATTCAGCTAGTTTATTTCCGGGTTGGGATGCTCGGTATCTAGATGTTTTGAAAGGATAGTGAGGTCCCTGTTTTCGAGCAGTTTTTTGTACTTTCTTTTTCCTGAGAAACAATGAGCCATTCGTGCAATCCCTCCAATGAAAAATATATTTCCCAATGTGGTCATCACCAAATTGGATCCGTTAGATGATGGTAAACTTTTGATGGCTATTCCCGAAACAAAAGCCAATAATCCTGTTGAAATGCCGGTTTCATATTTTGATATTTTTTCTTTGAAATGAATGCCCAGATTATTGATAAGCGTCATTGCCAGTAGCTCATCCATGCCTCTTTCCAGCAAACCACCCAAAATAAAATGATTGTCTGATTTGTTCAATACGGATGTTACGACGAATTGGTAGGAGTCTTTGGGCATGGTATCAACGATATGGTCAATAACCTTTTGTTCGAGATGATCAAATGGCGCTTCCGGAGTTGTTTTTTCTGGAAGTGCTCTGTTTTTCAATTCTGTATCTATGGCTTCAATTGCCGCAAGCGTAAGGTGTTTGCGTTCATTCTTTGCGAGTAGAAGGAGTTGCCCATTCGTAAGTGTTGAATAATATGCTTTTATAGATTCAATGTCTTTCATGTAAAATTTAAAGCAAATTACCGATTTCGAATACAAGTTATTCACTTATCCTTTCATAATGTGTGCAAACTCTTGATATGTATTCGAAAGTCTTTTAAAAAATCTAAGTTACTTTGCAAAAAATGGTTTAAAAAAGGTTGAGCATGATTCAAATTATTTGCATAGCGCTAGTGGCATTTGTTATTGGGTTTGGAATAGCATGGTTTATTCACCTCAAATCTAAACAGCTGCTCATCAAAGAACAAAATCGAAGCAACGGATTGTTGGAAAGTGAACGATTGGTAAAAGAAACGTTGAGAAAAGAAAGTGCAAATGCATTTTTACAAAAAGAAAGAGTAGAGGCCGAGCTTGGAAAGAAATTAGCAGAAGCGCAGTACATCATCAAATCGATGGATCAGGATATATTACTACTTCAAAAAAGCAACGAAGAAACTGAAGCGCTTTTGTTAGCTAATCAGCCAGAATTGTACAACATGAAACTTAAGTTAATTGAGGCCAACAATACCATTGCCAGATTAAAGGCTCAACTCGGTTCAACTATCAAATAACGAATGATGAAAAAATGGTTCAAATATTTAGCGGTGTTGATTTTTCTATTGGGTCTTTACTTCGTTGGACCACAACCCGTAAAGCCACAATATAGCAAAGAAAAACACACGGTACCGTCTATTCATAATCTAGAAAATTACATTCAGCAAATAGAATCTACACACAAAATAAAGCCTGGTAATGAGGCGAAAATTGTTTGGCTGAATGACACCGCAAAAGAAATGACAGAATATGCCATCGTATACTTGCATGGATTTTCTGCTTCGCATGAAGAAGGCAATCCAGTACATGTAAACATTGCAAAGGAATTTGGCTGTAATTTGTATTTGTCGAGATTGTCGGAACATGGGATAGATACTGTGGATCAATTGATTCGGTTGAATCCAACGGCATATTGGGAATCAGCAAAAGAGGCTTTGGCCATTGGAAAGCAGTTGGGCAAAAAAGTGATTGTGATGGGAACCAGTACGGGAGCTACATTGGCCTTGCAATTGGCATCTGTTTTTTCGGAGGATGTTGATGCTCTAATTTTATATTCTCCAAACATTCGTATAAAAGACGAAAATGCATGGGTGCTCAATAAACCATGGGGTTTGCAAATTGCAAGAATGGTAGCCGGAGGTAAATATTTTGATCCGCCAGACGAAAGGCCGGTGTATCGTGCATTTTGGAACAAGCCTTATCGAGTAGAAGCCTTGGTTCAGTTGCAAGAAATGTTGGAAACCACCATGAACGAATCTACTTTCAAATCGATACATCAACCAACCTTGATGTTGTATTATTTTAAAGATGAAAAAAATCAAGACCAAATTGTCCAAGTTGAAGCCATGAAAGTAATGTTTCAACAATTGGGTACGGTAGAAAGCCAAAAGGTTGCACACCCCATTCCCGATGCAGGGGATCATGT
>CAIQHJ010000142.1 GCA_903871575.1 uncultured Bacteroidota bacterium | reverse complement strand
CTTCACTCACCACACTTCCAACTGCAGCAAAAATAGACGCGTAAGTTAAATACCCGCCAAGAAAATAAAACAAAAAGCTAGCAACGATTTTAGCCATTGGTAACGATGAAAACCCTTGCAGTGTATTCGATAACATCGACATATTCTCATTTTGTCCGCTAGCCGCGTTGTTAATTTGTTGCATCAAATCCGGAAAAATAACAGGAATGGCCATTTGCATCAACAGCACCAAAATAATCCAAACTGCAAATTGTGTTAAACCCACGGCACCGATGCCTACAATTTTTCCCATCATCAACTGAAATGGTTTAACAGAACCAATGATTACTTCGGCAATCCGATTTGTTTTTTCTTCTGTAACGCCTCGCATTACTTGTGTGCCGTAAATAATCATCATCATATAAATTAACAGGCCACATCCAAATGATACGCCATAAGCCACACCTGCAAAATTCCTCTTCGTACCAGTATCGCTGTCAATGCTATTCTCGATTGCTATGTTGCTTGTTTCCGAGTCAAAAGTTTTTGGGTCGATGCCTTTTGCCAATAGTGCTTTATTTCTAATGCAATTGTTGATGGCGTCTTCAATAATTCCTAATGTGGGTAAACTGATGGCAGATGGACTATGTAAAATATATTTCTGTTGTCCGATAGCAATGGCTTTGTTGGGGATGTAGAGAAAAGCATCAAAACCCTGTTGCTCATACTTCTTTACAAAAGTGTTTTCTGTTTCATTGGCAATAAATTCAACAGCGATCGTGTTTTGAGAAGCATCAAAACGGCTATCGAAAATTTGCGCTTCATCGATTATCGCAATTTTTTGTTTCTCTGCTGTTTCACCCAAACTGATATACAAGATTGCTGCATAAAATCCAATCATCACCAACGGAACTAAAATGGTAGTAAGGAAAAAAGATTTTTTTCTTACCCTTGTGAAATACTCTCTGCTGATGATCAATAATATTTTATTCATGGTAAATGATTAAATGTTTGATTGGAATTTTCTGGTCGTGGATCCTTCAACCAGTTTAATGAAAATATCGTTTAGAGATGGCAACACTTCATTGAAAGACGCAATATCTACACGCGCCTGAATAAAGTGCTGGAGTATTTCATTTGTAGTTGCGTTTTCTTGCAATTTGAGTAAAACCTGACTTTGCTCTTGTTTCACCACTTCAAAAAGTGGCGATATCAATTGTGATGCATCGGTCGTTGCGCCTAGTTTGTAGATGTTCTCTTTAAAATTTTGTTTGATTTGTTGAACTGATCCGTCTAATATTTTGGTTCCTTTGTTTACGAGAATGATGTGGTCGCATATTTCTTCAACTTGTTCCATTCGATGTGTGCTAAAAATGATGGTAGCGCCATTTTTGGCAAGTGAAAAAATTTCATCTTTTATCAGATTGGCATTAACAGGATCTAAACCGCTAAAAGGTTCATCTAAAATAATCAGTTTGGGTTCATGCAAAATGGTGGTTACAAATTGAAGTTTTTGACTCATGCCTTTGCTGAGGTCTTCTACTTTTTTATTCCACCAGCTTTCCATCTCTAGTTTTTCGAACCATTGTTTAACTTTCACCATGGCTTCTGCTTTTCGCATGCCTTTGAGTTGAGCGAGATAGAGTGCTTGTTCGCCTATTTTCATTTTCTTGTAAAGGCCTCTTTCTTCGGGCATGTAGCCAATGTTGATGAGGTCGTCGTTGGGATGAAATTTTCTACCATCAAAAAAAATATCACCGCTATCCGGATAAAAAATTCCCGTAATCATTCTGATTAGCGTTGTTTTACCAGCGCCATTGGGACCGAGCAATCCAAAAATGCTACCTTTTTTTATGTCGAAACTGATGTCGTCAACTGCTTTTTGGGAAGCGAAATATTTCTTGAGGGATTGTACTTCTAACATATTCATGGAGAGGAATTGTACTACAAATATAGCTGTTTGCTCCCCGCAAAATTGAATTAGCTTTTGAATTAGCTTTTGAATTTTGCTTGGAGGATGCTGGCAATTCTTTCGCCGTCCATGGCGGCGCTAACGATACCACCGGCGTAGCCTGCTCCTTCTCCACATGGATAAAAGTTTTGCAATTGTGGATGCGCCAATGTATCGGGATCTCTTGGAATTCGTACCGGACTGGATGTGCGACTTTCAGTAGCTACAACTACCGCTTCGTTGGTGAAATATCCTTTCATTTTTTTTCCAAAAGCTGCAAATCCTTTTGACAAACTTTCTGCAATGAAATCGGGCAATACAGTTCTAAGATCTGCAGCCAAAAGACCCGGTAAATAAGAGTTTTGGGGCAGGTTGGTAGAAATGCGGTTGTTGCAAAAATCAACCATTCTGGATGCGGGGGCTACAAAATTTCCACCGCCACTTTGATAAGCATTGCGTTCCACCAACTGCTGAAAATACATAAACAGCAATGGATGTGTAGGATCAATATTGAGGTGCTGCGTAGCCTTGATCGCATCTGCTGCTGTAACTTCCACCACCATTCCGCTGTTTGCATGTGGATTGTTGCGTTTCGATGGACTCCAACCATTCACCACTAACTCCTCTGGATGCGTAGCGGCTGGCGCAATGATGCCACCCGGACACATGCAAAATGAAAATACCCCACGCTGGTTTACCTGATCTACCAAACTATAGGATGCCGGTGGTAAAAATTCTCCCCTCGCATCGCAATGGTATTGGATCCGATCTATCAATTGTTGTGGATGCTCTACACGCACGCCCAATGCAAATGGCTTCGCTTCAATCTGAATTTGTTTTTTATAAAGCAATTCAAAAATATCTCGTGCAGAATGACCTGTTGCCAAAATATATGCATCGGCATGGTGTGAACTGCCGTCGGCGGTAATGATGCCGTTGATGTTGTTGTTTTGTAATTCAAAATCCACCACCTTCTTTTCAAAAAAAACCTTTCCGCCACAGTCGATGATTTTTTCTCTCATAGCGGTGATGATCTGTGGAAGTTTATTGGTGCCGATGTGTGGGTGCGCATCAAATAAAATTTGTCCTGTAGCTCCAAATTGCACAAACACTTGAAGGATACGATTGATATCGCCTCTTTTATTGCTGCGGGTATATAATTTTCCGTCGCTATAAGTACCGGCGCCGCCCTCACCAAAACAATAATTGCTCTCGGAGTTGACGACCCCAGATTTGTTTAACGCAGCCAAATCTCTTCTTCTGCTTTTCACATCTTTACCTCTTTCAAAAATGATGGGTTGAATACCCGCTTCAATCAAACGAAGTGCAGCAAAAAGGCCCGCTGGACCCGCACCAATGATGATGACTTTATGGGTAGCTTGATGTACATCTTGATATACAAAAGCATGGGGTGTAGGTTGATGAAAAGGTTCGTTGATGAAAGCAGTCAATGATAGATTGACATAAATCTGTTTGCTTCTTGCATCAATAGATTTCTTAGAAGGTAAAAATCCAGTAACAGCGGAAGGCTTTAGGGAAAGCTGTTGTGCTATTTTTTGTTGAATATGCAGGTTGGAGGCGGCTTCTTCCGGCGTAAGCCGCAATGTAATTTTTTGTTGCATCGTGTTAGGTGTTTATCCTAAAAACTGTTATAGCATTAAAATGGCAAATCATCACCGTCAGAAGCGGTAGAGGAGAAGGTGTCCAATGGTTCCATATATTCATTGTCGATAGGACCCGCGCCACTTGCTTGCATAAATTGTTCTATTCTCCAGGCATCCAAATTGGTGATGTAGTTTGTTTTACCATCTTTTTCCCATTTCGAACCTTTGATGTTGAAATATACTTTTACATTCTCACCAACATTCACCCTGTCAACGATGGCTGTTTTATCTTGTACACATTGGAATTTTACATAATTGGTAACCGTTCTGCCTTGGATGTCATCTGTTTTTTCAATCACAAACTCCCTTGTTTTGAAACTTTCTGTTCGCTGAACAATATCAAATTTGGCAACCAATTTTCCCGCTAATTCGTAACTCATTATTAATCGTTTTTTAAGTTGTCAAATGTAAGTTTAATTTGTCAATACAAAGGGTTGAAGCCACATTTTTTGAGAAGAAAAAAACATCCAAAAAAAAGAAAAAAAATATTTTTAAAAAAAGAGATTATTCAAAACAAAAAAGATTACTTTCATCTGCTCGAACATAATGGTTGAAAAAATAGCTAACCCAAATTTTTATTGCAAAACAATTCAATAAAAAAAATTTTTTTTTCAACATATTATTTTGATATTCGCCGTCCTAAAAAAATTAAGTCTGCAACCCTATCTAAATCATGCTTGTTTTTTAGTACATAAATTACTCAATATATATAAATAGCGATTGGCATAATGGATAAGTCTTTTGAAAAAGTTTGGCAAAATTGTTTAGACATCATAAAGGATATAGTAGAATGGCAACATTTTAAAACTTGGTTTGAACCCATCAAACCTGTTGGTATAAAAGATAAAGTCCTAACCATCCAAGTACCTAGTCAGTTTTTTTTCGAATACTTAGAAGAGCATTATGTTTCATTACTAGCCAAAACATTAAAAAGAGAATTGGGAAAAGAGGCAAGATTGGAGTACAGAATTATGGTGGATAGTGGCAACAGCAAGAACAAGCCCTTAACCATGGATGTGCCAGGCAATGGATATAAATTATATTCCAACAACGAAATGGATTTCCCATTGGTGACCAGCAATCCGGTAAAAAATCCATTTGTTATTCCGGGTTTGAAGAAAATGCAAATCGATCCTCAATTAAATATATCGTACACTTTCGATTCTTTTATTGAAGGAGATTGCAACAGAGTAGCTCGCAGAGCAGGAAAAACAGTTGCCGAAAAACCAGGTACCACTTCTTTTAATCCGTTGGTTATTTATGGTGGTGTAGGTTTGGGAAAAACACATTTGGCTCAAGCAATCGGAAACGAAGTAAAACGTCTATACAACAACAAAGTAGTATTGTATGTGAGCTCCGAAAAATTCATCAACCAATTTATTGATCATAGTCGCAACAATGCCATCAACGATTTTATTCATTTCTACCAAATGATAGATGTGTTGATAATTGATGATATCCAATTTTTCCATCGCGCAGAAAAATCACAAGATGCATTCTTCTCCATTTTTAATCACTTGCATCAAAGCGGTAAGCAACTTATTTTAACCAGTGATAAATCGCCTAAAGATTTAGAAGGTGTGCAAGAAAGACTGTTGAGTCGCTTCAGATGGGGATTAAGTGCAGATTTGCAATTGCCCGATTATGAAACCAAAATTGAAATCCTCGAACACAAAATGAAACACGATGGGCTTGAGATGCCACGTGAAGTAGTGAAATATATCGCTTACAACATCAACAGTAATGTGCGTGAATTGGAAGGTGCCATGATTTCATTGTTGGCTCAATCTTCACTCAACAAAAGAGAAATTGATCTCGAACTTGCTAAAAAAGTATTGCGCAATTTTGTAAAATCTTCTAGCAAAGAAATTACCATTGATACCATCCAAAAAATGGTATGCGATTATTTCGATGTTCCTTACGACAAGCTGCTTCAAAAAACAAGAAAACGCGAAATTGTACAAGCACGACAAATAACCATGTTCTTATCAAAAGCATTTACCAAAAATTCTTTAAAGACCATCGGCGAACATTTTGGAGGAAGAGATCATACAACGGTTATCCATAGTTGTCAAACTGTAAAAGATTTGATGGATACAGATAATTTATTCAAAGAAAGTGTGCTGGAACTGCAACATAAGGTTCAGTTGGCAGCCATGTAATACAACAAAAACAGTTCTTACATACTCGAATCATCACTTACTGTATCACTTTATTTTTAGTATTAAAAAATAAATTGACTCTTTTTTGATTTTGATTTGGGTTTTATCTTTTACAATTGTATTTTTGCCCCCCCTAAGAAGGGCAGGTTAATAGGAGAGATGCCTGAGAGGCCGAAAGGAACGGTTTGCTAAATCGTCGTACGGGTTACACTGTACCGTGGGTTCGAATCCCACTCTCTCCGCCAAAAGTTTTTTGACAAGAAGATTTTTTACCGGAATGATCTTCTTTTTTAAATGAAAAATGAACGACTTCGTTCGGGATGTAGCGTAGCCCGGTTATCGCGCCTGGTTTGGGACCAGGAGGTCGCAAGTTCGAATCTTGCCATCCCGACAACAACAACTGCCCTGTACTTTTTGTGCAGGGCTTTTTTTTGATTAAATCGCTTTTCGTGTCTGATACGTTGAATATACCATTGCTTTTTTCTGCTGTTACGCAAGAAGATGATTATGCCAATTTGATGTTTGAAAAAATCCATCATCAAAAAGTTATCCAATGGAATACTGATCAACAAAAAAATTATTTGGCCTACCACGCAGATGAAAGCATCGACTTAGAAGGCTTTCACCAACCCATAGCCTCTAATTTGGTGAACGTGTTTTCAAAAAAATACATTGGTCACATGACAGGCCCAGTGCCTCCAATTGTTTACCACCTCAATAAAGTTGAACTCACTTTAAATCAAAACCTCGTTAAATTTGAGACTTCCGGAAGCGGTACACCATTCGAAAAAAATGTGCTGACTTATTTCCACAAGGCTTTTTTTCAAAAGCCTGAAGCTTTTTACCAAAAGCAACCAACCTGCGGCGTTTTTACAAATGGAGGAACCATTTCCAATATAACTGCCATACAATATGCTTTAAATGACGCATTCAAAGCACAAGACATTAAAAAAATCGGACTAAAAAAATGCCTTGACGAAACCGGTTACAAAAACATGGTTGTGATTGGCTCTCCAATGACTCATTACAGTGTAAAAAAAGCACTTCGATTGTTGGGGTTAGGCGATGATGCGTTTATAGCATTTGATGCAGATAAAATCGATGCGGAAAATAGGCAGCAATTGTTGGAAGAGAAAATTAATTTGTTGCGTGCAGAAAATTATTTTGTTCTAGCAATCATTGGCATCGCCGGAACAACAGAATCAGGAGAAATAGACGACCTCGATGGTATGGCAACAGTTGCGAGGAAAATGGGTATACATTTTCATGTGGATGCGGCATTTGGCGGAGCATTTATCTTATCAGATGTACATGCCCCCAAATTAAAAGGAATAGAAAAAGCGGATACGGTTTCATTGTGTGGTCATAAAAATTTATATATGCCCATTGGTACGAGTATGCTGCTTTGTGCAAATCCACAACTTTTGGAGGCCTCGGAAATAAATTCTAGCTACCAAGCCAGAAAAATGAGTGTTGATTTGGGTAAATATACCATTGAAGGAACCAGAAAATTTTCATCTTTTGTAATTGGTAACATCATAGAAAAATGGGGAAAAGGTGTTTTCGAAGAAGTATTAAACAACAATGTAACTACAGCGCAACGATTTGCGAATCTCCTCCATTCAGATAATTTTGAGCTATATAAAGAACCCGTTTTAAATATTGTACTATATAGATTTATTCCAACGCATCTTTCTGATGCTGCTCAAAATAGCAACCTTTCTGACGCCGATAATGAAGAAATCAATCAACTAAATGAGCAATTACAGCAAATACAATTTGAACACGGCTCATCCTTTGTTTCGCACACCAAGTTGAAAAAAATGGCTCAAAAACCCGCACAAGTTTGGCTAAGAGCAGTGTTCATGAATCCGTTCACCACCCCAAAAGATCTAACAGAAATCATTCAAGAACAACTAGAAATTGGCCAATCCCTCACCAAATAAATAGCATTTTCTATCTTTTTTTTTACGGCACTCTCTATTCATGTAAAAAAATACATTTTTTATAAGTAGTTGATATTCAGCTATAAGAGACTTTTTTGTCTCAAAATATTCGAAAAATGTTAAGTTATTTTAAAAAAACTCCATAGCCAACAAAATAATAACATGTATTCGTCGTTTTTAGTGGTAATTAAAAAACCAAATATCCAAATCCATGAACAAATCAATTTACACAATCCGTCTATTGCTATTATTGTTGGCATTTACCGCACAACAATCATTTGCACAAACAACCAGCTGGAAAGGAACAACGAGTACAGCATGGGCAACTTCTTCAAACTGGACCAATGGCGTTCCAGATTCTTCAAAAGATGCCATCATTGGCGATGCCAATTTTACCGGGTCTTTTTCTCCATTTATATCTACAACTGCTAGATGTAAATCATTGGTTGTAGGAGGTACTAACGCTGCAACATTAACAGTGTCGAGAACTTTTAAAGCGTTTGAAAATGTTACGATTCAGTCGAATGGTACCATTGACCATGGAAACGCCATCATTTATTTGGTAGGAAACTTTACCAATAATGGTGCTTATGCTCCGCAGGAAGTAAACAGTAAAATTAATTTCATTGGTAATGTACAAACCGTTGGTGGTACAACAGTAACCAATTTCAAAAAAATATACATAGCTGCAAATGCAACAATGGTTTTGGCTAATGATATCACTGCAATCGGAGCTGGTTGCGGTATTTCTGTTTTTGGCGAAATCAATCCTGGTGTTGCGCCTGGTTATATGTTGTCAACTACCGCTCGCGTGATTGTATTCAACGGCGGTAAGCTAAAAGTTAACAAAGCTAATTTTTCAGATAATTATGAATTGGCTGCTGGCTTGTCGCTAGGCAATGGTTCAATCGTTGATTATGCTTCTACAGAAGTTAACCAAAATATCAGCAACACCTACAGTTATTCAACATTGATGATTAGTGGAACAGGAGTTAAATCACTTACTTCAAATTTGCCAGCATTCTATTCAAGAAGTACAACCGGCGGTAAAATTGTGGTATCAAGTGGAACATTTGATATGCAAACATATTCTGCAAACAGAGGATCGGTGATACCAGGTGGTGAAATTGCAATAGCTGATGGTGCAACATTGAAATTAAGTGGCAGTAGCAACTTTCCAAGAAATTTTGCGAGCTCAAATATGACGGCATCGAGCAATGTTCATTATTATGGTACAACACAAGACATCGCAGAACAATCTTACGGTAATTTGATGGTGTCTGGCGTGGGAACAAAAAATGTTACAACCAACATCACGGTTAAAGGAGATTTGAATTTGATGTCTGGAGATTTCAACTGTGCTACCAATCCGATTGTTGTAGATGTAAAAGGAAGTGTGTTAATGACAGACGGCACCCTAACAGGAACCAACGAGGTTTTCAAAATGTCGGGAACCAGCGATCAAATCATCAATGTTAATGGAGGAATACCCAATTTGACAGTAGATAAAAATGCAGGTGCATTGTACTTGGGTGCAGACTTGTCAATTACAGACAATTTAATTTTCTCTGGCGGCATCATTCGTACCGATAACAATGTGTTGAGCATTGGCGAGAATGCAAGAATAACAGGCGCTGGTCAAGTAAGCGGCTGGGTATTGGGTAACTTAAAAAGAGTAGTTGAAACGGGTACATCTATCAGTAAATCATTTCCGATTGGAACAGAAACTTATTACACACCAGCCACAATCGCTTTCGATCAGGTAACAACTGGTGGCGATGTGATTGCAACAACAACTGCAATTGATCATCCAGAATTATATTACTCTGGTATGAACCCTAATAAAAGTGTAAACCATTATTGGACATTATCCAATCAAGGTGTTGTATTCACTACCAGTGATATCACGTTTAATTGGAATGCAGCAAACTTAGATGGTGGCGCAGATTTCACCACTTTACGTGCAGGTAAATATGAAAATGATGCTTGGATATTAGAAACCATCACTAGCCGATCTGCAACATCAATCAAATCGGTAGGCGTTACTGCCTTGGGTGATTTTGCAGTAGGTGAAATAGTAGATGAATTTCATTGGACAGGTGGAGCATTTTCAAATGATTGGTTTACTCCTAAAAACTGGTTCGGTGGTATTCCAAGTGAAACATCTGTTGTTACCATTCCTAATCCTATTGGTGGAAGAAGAATTTATCCCAACTTAACCGCTGGCCAAACAGGACAGGTGAAAGATTTGGTTATTGAAAATGATGCAGAATTAATTGTTAGCGGTGGAACATTAGAAATTTTTGGAAACGCTACGAGTGCCGGAATGTTGGATGCACAAAATGGCACGGTGAAATTTTCTGGTGCTTCTCCTCAAACCATTGCAAGTGGATTGTTTTTCGATAACAAGGTTAAAAATTTAGAAATCAATAATAACGTAACATTGGCTGATGTAGATACATTAACAGGTTTGTTGATGGTATCTGCTGGCAAAACTTTTGCTACCAACGATAATTTGATATTAAAATCAGATGCCAACGGAACAGCTAGCGTTGCTGCTTTACCGGTAGATGGCGCTGGAAATGCAACTGCATTTATTGAAGGAAATGTAAGCATTGAACGTTTTATTCCTGCACGTAAAGCATGGAGATTGTTGAGTGCGCCAATTAAAGCGGCAACTTCACAAAACATCTGCGGTGCTTGGCAAGAAGGTGCTACGGGTAGTTCATTCGCTGCAAATTCAAATCCAAATCCAGGATATGGTGTGCACATCACTGGCGGTACAGTTGGAAACGGATTCGACCAAAGTGTTACCAATTTGCCATCTATAAAATACTACAACAATACGTTAAACGGATTTGTTGGATTGCCATCAACACCTGGAACCATCACACCCATAACTTCATACGATGGTTACATGATTTACATCCGTGGCGACAGAAGCATCAACTTAATGCAAGGAAACAATGCAGCAATAACTGCAACAACGTTAAGGGTTAGAGGTGAAGTGAAAACAGGTAACCAAACTACAGCGGTTAATGCACAGCGTTTCACTGTGTTGGGAAATCCATTCCCATCTGCAATTGATTTTGCTACATTAACCAAAAACAACGTGAAGAATTCATTTTACATCTGGGATCCAAAATTAGCAGGATCAAGTGGTTTGGGTGCATACGTAACCGTTAGTTACAATGAAGGAACGGGTTCATATGATGTAACGACAGCAGCTAGTCCAATCAGTCATTATATTCCAAGTGGAGAAGCGGTTTTGATTGAGTCTGCAGATGGCGCTACACCTGGTAGCATTACTGTAAAAGAATCAGATAAAGCAATCGGAGTTGATGATGGACTATTCGGTAGAAATCATACTACAACACAAGCCATTCGTGCAAACTTGTATGCAATCGAAAACAACGGAACGTACAGTTTATTAGATGGTGCGTTAACAACATATCATGAGAACAATTCTAATGGAATCGATAGAAATGATGTAACCAAAATGAATGGCAGTGCAGAAAATATCAGCTTCTCAAGAAACTTGCGCAATTTGGCAATCGAAAGAAGAAGCACCATCAAAAACAATGATACCAGCTTTATCTCTTTAACTCAAATTAAAAAACAAGCATATCGTTTAACCATTGTTGCAGAAGATATGAATGTTGATGGCTTAATTGCAACTGTAACTGACAATTATACAGGAGCTACCTCAAACGTTCCGGTTGATTTGAAAGGTACTACACATGTAGACTTCACCGTTAACAATGATGCAGCTTCATATGCAACAAACAGATTCTACATCGTATTTACGTATAAAACAAATACGCCGACTGCAGAAGTTGAAAAAGCAACAGTAATCAATGAAGTTAAAGCAGCAATTGTTGAGAAATCTTCAGCTGTTGTTTATCCTAATCCGGTTGTGAGCAACAACATTCAGGTGAAATTGAATAACGTAAATCCTGGAATGTATCAGTTCAAATTATACAACATCACAGGTCAATTGGTTGCCACTCAAATGGTTAATTACACTACAAAAGAATCAGTAGTTACCATGAAAGTAGTAGGATTGTTTATTCCTGGAAAATATGAATTGAAAATTGACGGAGAAGGAAAAACAATGAACACAAGTGTTTTAAAACAATAATTCGTTAACAAATAAAAAAGTACAATAGCCACTCCATTTGGGTGGCTATTGTTGTTTAATGATTTGAATGGTTTTGATGGTTTGATCAGCTGTTTCTATTTGTAAGGTATAGCCGCCGTTCGACAACCTTCCGAGATTGCGCAATGTCCAAATGTTTTCACCGCGCATCAATGATGGGTTTTCTTTTTTAATCAATTGTCCGATGGCATTCAACAATTTTATAGATACATTTCCTTTTTTAGGCAAGTTGATGTTGAGTTGTATGTTTTCGTTGAAAGGTATTGGTGATGCAGAAACAGAAAAATCTGGATTGCATTGTGATAAGATCTTAAGCGCGCTGCTGTAGATAAAGCTTCCATCAGATGAAATGACTTTTACCCTAAAATAACAATGATTATATGAATTATCTTCAACACTAAAATCATATGTATTGGTTGAAGCAAATGTCGGAAGCAATGATTGAATCATAACATATTGAACACCGTCTGTACTTTTTTCTAATTCGTATCTATCTACATTGATTTCATTATTGGTTTTTAATTGGAGTTTAAATTCGCAATTTCTACTTGAGTTGCCTGTAAAAGACAAGATGTTTACAGGAACCACGATGCCATTGGTAATAGAGCCTGTTTTATTAAGCATCCAATTGTTGGGATCTACCACAATACCATTGGGTAACTTAGAATATGCCAATTTAAATACTTGATTGTTGCCAACAAGGTTAACAATAATGTTGGTATCTCCGGTTAGGGATGTTATGGTCAACTCTAATAGTCCACCAAAAAAAGGGGTAATGGTTGGCGCGCTTACCGTTTCGTTAATCAACAATAAAATGGTATCAGCATTGGGTTTGAAATATGTAATGTTGAATGTTGGATATCCTTCTCCATAATACCATTGGTTAAAAAAAGTTGTCAAGTTTTTTCCGCTGGTGGCTTCTGCAACGTTTTTAAAATTGGTTGCTGTTGCAACGCCATCTTTATATTGAGTTTGAAAATCCTGAAGGGTATGAAAAAAATTGCTATCGCTTTGCATTTCAAATCTTAAATTATGAACGATGGCAGCACCTTTATTATAACTCAATCTACTGCTGAAAATGCGATTCTCATCAAACAATGATGCATCTGGCAGATATACGCTGCCGTTAGCAACACTCATTGCGCTGGTATGGAAATTTTGCATCCATGTAGATGCTGTTGTAGTTGTAAAAAGTAATGGTAATTTTTCGATAGCCAAGTACTCACAATAAGAAGCAAATCCTTCATTTAGCCAAATGTCATTCCAGGTAGCGCAGGTAACATTATCGCCCCACCACTGATGTCCCAATTCATGCGCGATTAGCGATCCGCCAAAGCTAGCCATTGTAGACATGGTTTGGTGTTCCATTCCCCCACCAATATTCGCCATTGAATGACCGTATTTTTCTTGATAAAATGGATACAATCCAAACAATTCGCTGTACTTCTCAAGCATAGGCGGCGTCTTATCTAAATTCGTTTTTACCGAATTGAAATAGCTGCTGTTGTTTACCAAATAATGCTGAACCAAAATTGAATCTGGTGCAATGGCTGCAGGTTTTGCAAAGTTTTGATACTCCATGTAATTTCCTACTGCTATGCTCGGCATATAATAATTCATTGGATAAGTTGTTTTCCAGCGATACCGAACCTTACCACTTGGCAATGCATCAACGCCTTGCAACAATCCATTGGCACCAACTTTATTGATGGCAGAAGTTGTCACCCAAATGTCGGCCGAATCAATTTTGTCTGATAAAATCTGTTTACAAGGAAACCATTCTCGTGCCTGATAACTTTCTGATAAAGTTGCGGTATAATTTAATCCGTTACTTGAAATCGATCCAGAAAAAACACCAGCGTTGCTACTTGTTCCATGATAATATATTTGGGTGGTGAAGTTTACACCTGTTGGATAGGTTGTGTTCAATGGAATGAAAACATGGTCGGAAGCTTGCGCAAAAGTTTTTATAGTTCCATTAATGAATACAGAATCTACAATCATGTTTCCAGCCAGTTCTGTTATAAAACTATCCAAAGGTGATACGGTGCTTATGATTTGTGACGCACTTCCGGAAATAACTCTGCTGCCTGTTTCTGCGCTGATGTCCAATTTCAAATACTTCACATCGTATTTGTTCATCGATGGAAATTGATAATAGGTAATGCGTTGTGCAGTACCTACCCGTTGAAACCTACTGCATTTTCCAAAACAATGGACATCTTCTTGGGCCAACAAAAACAAAGGGAAGGTGCTTAATAGCGTGTATAAAAGTAATTTTTTCATAAATTCAATTGAGTGAGCAAATATATAACCCTATGTTGTTGGTTTAGAAGTTAGCTTCAAATAATTTTTGACATAAATACGCACATTTGTTCACAATCAGCATTAAAACATTTAGGTCCTGAATTTGTTTACTTTTGCTACAGACATGAAACCTTTTTCATTTTCGAATTTCCTATGTTTAACAGTTGGCATACTGGTTTTGCTACATGCTAGCTTTTCATATGCACAATGCAATTCGCCGATTGCCAGTTTTCCTTATGTCGAAAATTTTGAAAGCAGCGATGGCAACTGGACAACAAGCAATGCAAGCTTTTGGACCTGGGGCGCTATAGTCCCGGGATCAAAGACGGTTATAACTGCGGCATCATCTGGACAAAATTGCTGGATAGTTGGTGGATTATCGGGAGCGAGTTATGGCAGTGGTACGTATGCTTTACAATCCCCATGTTTTGATTTTTCTACATTGGTAAATCCCGAAATTTCATTTCATCTCATCTGGGAAACAGAATCCAATTATGACGGCGCCAATTTACAATACTCTACAGACCAGGGATTGACATGGATTTCAATTGGTTCAACAAATTCGGCTGCCAATTGTGTAGGGGTCAATTGGTACAACAATGGGAATGTACGTTTTTTAGGAAATGCTTCAGGCTGGTCGGGGAGCGTGCTTCCAGGAACAGGTGGAAACTGCCAGGTGGGTGGTGGGAGTGGTCAATGGTTATTGGCCAAGCATTTGGTAAATATGCTGGCCGGTAGCAATCGAGTAATTTTCAAATTTAATTTTGGGGCAGGCACGGTTTGCAACGGATATGAAGGATTCGCAATAGATGATTTTACAATTAGGGAATCAGCTCCATCGGGTGCAAATTTTACGTATCAATGTTTAAACAACAACTCGGTATCATTTCAAAACAATTCTGCATTTTGTCAAACTTCTATACAATGGAATTTTGGTGATTTGCCATCAGGCGCTAACAACATTTCCAATGTCGAAAATCCAACACATCAATTTTCTTCTCCTGGAAATTATACGATAATCCAAACGGTTCAATTCGCAAATAATGTCACATCTATTCATACTGAAAATATAGCAGTACTGGGTGTTACGCCCAGCATTGTTCAGCCATTGTTGTGCAGCAACAGTCAAAATGGGGAACTAACATGTACGGTTAGTGGTGGAAATACATCGGTTGATTTTTCCTGGAATACCGTTCCTCCACAAACAACCGCATCTATTTCCAATTTGATTGCCGGTACATACACAGTTTCTGTTTCGGCAGCAGATGCTTGTCCTGCTAGTGCTTCGGTTTCTTTGGTAAGTCCCATGCCAATTGTGGTGAATTGCCAATTAACAAATGAAACATGTAGCCAGCATAATGGATCGATTACTTCAACAGTTACTGGCGGAACCAATGCATATCAATACTTGTGGTCGAATAATGAAACCACAGATTTTATAGATGCACTTACAGGAGGCACATACCAATTACAAGTCACAGATCAAAATGGTTGTGTGCAATCTTCAGGCAATTTATACATTCAAAATATTCAAGTCCCTGCAACAATCAACTTAGGCGGAGACACTACCATTTGCCCTGGCCAAAAATTGTTGTTGCAACCCGGTAATTTTGCTCAATACCTTTGGCAAGACAACTCAACACAACCTACATTTTTGGTAGAACAAACAGGAACATATTCGGTTCGAGTTGTAAATGCAGCCGGTTGCACAACTACAGATGCAATTCAAGTATTGGTGGAGTGCAATGGCATTTTTTTTCCTACTGCATTCACACCCAATGACGATAGATTAAACGATGCGTTTGGTCCTGTTGGCGATATTGCATCGCTTCGAAATTATTCGATGCACATTTACAATAGATGGGGCAACTTGGTTTTTTCAACATACAATCCCTATAAGAAATGGGACGGCAAATGGAATGGCAAGATGCAAGCCCCTGCTAGTTTTACTTGGGTAGCCAATTATATTTTAAATGGCATACCATATAACAACAAAAATGGGGTTGTAACTACCATTCGGTAATGGTATATTTGTTCTCCAAATTTGATAAATGAAACATTTTATTTTATTCTTAACTACGTGCCTTCCAATGCTCTTGATGGCACAAGCACAACAATTTGCAAGTGTAACCATCACAGCCACCGACAATAAAAAATTTACGGTTTATATAGATGGAGCAGTCATCAATTCTACTCCAGCATCAGCCATCAGAATTGAGAAATTGAAAAAAGTATGTTATCAATTTAAAATCTTGAGTGAAGATGCCAAGGTGCTTCCTTTAGTAAGAGAGAAGTTTTTCGTTTGCAACAAATCGGGCGCGCTGCGAGATTTTGTGTACAGCATCCAAACCATAAATCCCGTTCTTAAATTGAGTTTTGTATCTATGAAAACAATGCAAACCACCCATACACAAAATGAAAATATTTTCGTGTATGATTTTGAACAGCACCAAATTTTCAAAAAAGCTGACGATGTTGCAATAACACCAAATAAAGACACCAATACGATATCGACTCAAGCAATAAATTCTAAAATTGAAGATTCCAGTAAAATTCAAAACCAACGCTCGATAACAGTAGTAAAGGAGCCTGCAGACTGGCATTGCAAATCAGAATGGCCAATGTGGAAAGCAGATTTTGAAAAAGGTAAATCGCTAATACTTTCAGAAAAATCTGGAAATCAACAATTAAAAAAGGCAAAAGAATTTACAGGTAAATTTTGTTTAACCACAGAGCAAGTGATTGAAATTGGACAATTGTTGAAGGATGAAGATTCGAAGCTGGATTATGTTTTGTTTGCGATTGCCCACACCATCGACATCAAAAATTTCTATAAAGCAGAGAAAGTGTTTGTACAGGAAAAAACAAAATCGATTTTTATCAATTTTATTTCAAAATAATAACTCTGCTGCGCTGCATAGAATCTAAAAAAATGCAATCATTCTGGCTTTAGAATTTGCTAATCATGAAGCATTATGTAGAAAGTCAAATATGCGAATTGGAACAAAATGCAAGTTCAATTGTTTGTAACTTTGGCATCAAGCAATTAACATGGCGACAAAGAAAATTTCAAGCAACATCATTTTCCCATCCGACGAGTACATCGAAGTTACTGGTGCCCGCGAGCACAATCTAAAAAACATTGATATTCAAATTCCAAAAAACAAATTGGTGGTGTTTACGGGTGTGAGTGGCAGTGGAAAATCATCGCTTGCTTTTGATACCATTTACAATGAAGGTCAGCGCCGATATATGGAAAGTTTTTCTGCCTATGCACGACAATTTGTTGGCGATATGGAAAGACCAGATGTAGATAAAATTACGGGTCTGTCGCCTGTTATTTCTATCGAGCAAAAAACAACCAACAAGAACCCAAGAAGTACGGTAGGTACCATCACCGAGATATACGATTTTCTTCGATTGTTGTATGCCCGCGTTGGAGAAGCCTATAGTTTTGAAACGGGAAAAAAAATGGTGAAATTCAGTGAAGAGGAAATCGTGCAATCCATTTTTCAAAAGTATAAAAACAAGAAAGTAACACTTTTAGCACCATTGGTTCGGGGTAGAAAAGGACATTATAGAGAATTATTTGAAGACATTAGAAAGAAGGGATTTTTAAAAGTTCGTGTAGACGGAGACGTTATTGATCTCAAGCCAAAGATGCAATTGGATCGGTATAAAATTCACGATATAGAAGTTGTTGTAGATAGATTGGCCGTGACGGATGACATGAAATTGCGACTCAGTCAAAGTGTACAGAAGACGTTGCAAATGGGTAAGGATTTATTGTTTTTGTTAATCAACGACGACAATGCCCTTGCACAATACAGTAAACAGCTAATGTGTATAGATACCGGAATTAGTTATGAAGAACCATCACCCAATGCATTTTCATTTAATTCGCCGTATGGGGCTTGTCCAACATGTAAAGGGTTAGGCAATGTTTTTCAAATCAACATGGATTCGATAATACCAGATGACAGCAAATCTGTTAATGAAGGTGGCATCGTTCCAATGGGAGAAGCCAGAGAAGCTACCTCTTTTAAACATGTGCAGCAAATGGCCAAAAAGTATAAATTCAGTTTAGATAAACCCATACAATCCTTATCAGAATCAGCAATCAATTATTTATTATTTGGACAGGCAGAACGGCCAGAAAATGCGATGTCGGTAGAAGCCACAGGGTTGGAGACAGCATCAGCACAGGTGTATGGAGATACGTATGAAGGTGCAGTGAACATGCTTAAGAGATGGTTTAATTCCACAACCATCACAGAAGCCATGCGCGAATATACAGAGCAATTTATGATATTGAAACCATGCCAAACTTGTAATGGAACAAGATTAAAAAAAGAAAGCATTTGGTTTAAAATAGATGAAAAAAATATTGCAGAACTCAGTGAAATGGATTTAGATCATTTGGCCGATTGGTTTAATGGTATAGAAAAAAGATTATCAGAGAAACAAAATAATATTGCTAAGGATGTGTTGAAAGAAATCAGAGAGCGATTGCAATTTTTGTTGGATGTAGGGTTAACTTATTTAACATTATACAGACCCTCAAAAAGCTTGAGTGGTGGCGAATATCAGCGCATCAGGCTTGCTACACAAATTGGATCACAATTACAAGGCATAACATATATATTAGACGAACCCAGTATTGGTTTGCATCAGCGCGACAATCAACGGTTGATTACCGCATTGCAAAACTTAAGGGATTTGGGAAACAGCGTGTTGGTTGTAGAGCACGATAAAGACATTATGCTAGCAGCAGATTATTTGGTAGATATTGGACCAAGAGCGGGTATACATGGGGGTAAGATAGTTGCACAAGGTACACCCAAAGAAGTATTGGCATCATCATCAGAAACAGCTCAATATTTAAATGGTAAAAAAGGCATCGCCATTCCAGCAACAAGAAGAAAAGGAAATGATGCATTTATTCATTTGGAAGGCGCACGTGGACACAATCTAAAAAATGTAAATGTTGCATTTCCATTGGGGAAATTGATTTTGGTTACAGGGGTAAGTGGAAGTGGAAAATCAACATTAATCAACGAAACACTATATCCGATATTAAATCAATATTGCTATCACTCCAAAACAAATGCTTTAGAATACAAGTCAGTAAAGGGTTTGGAGCATATCGACAAAGTGATAGAGATAGATCAAAGTCCAATTGGAAGAACACCAAGAAGCAATCCTGCAACCTACTGCGGTTTTTTTACAGACATACGAACATTATTTGCGGCCGTGCCAGAGGCGAAAATCAGGGGATACAATGCAGGTCGTTTTTCATTTAATGTAAAAAGTGGGAGATGTGAAACCTGCGAGGGTGGAGGTATGCGGGTTATAGAAATGAACTTCCTTCCAGATGTGATGGTGCATTGTGAGAAATGCAATGGGAAACGGTACAACAGAGAAACATTGGAAATACGATACAAAGGAAAATCAATAAGCGATGTACTCAACATGACGGTTGAGGAAGCCGTAGATTTTTTCAATGCAGTGCCGTACATCTATCGAAAAATAAAAGTATTGCAAGAGGTGGGGCTTGGTTATATCACCTTAGGACAAAGTGCCGTTACCTTAAGTGGGGGAGAAGCGCAACGCGTAAAGCTGGCTACAGAGTTGGGCAAAAGAGATACCGGAAAAACATTTTATATTTTAGATGAACCCACTACAGGATTGCATTTTCAGGATATCAGTTTATTGCTAGATGTATTGAATAAATTGGTAGATAGGGGAAATACAGTGTTGGTCATTGAACACAATTTAGATGTGATAAAAGTGGCGGATCACATCATTGATATTGGACCAGAAGGTGGTAGCGGAGGAGGCAAGGTGTTGTTTGAAGGAACACCAGAAAAAATGGTGAATGTAAAAACAAGTGTTACTGCAAAATATGTAAAAGCAGAATTAGAAATGGGTTAAGTTGTTTTGGTGTATAGCATTTCGATGTGCGGTATACCATCTTCTAGAAAAGACTCCCCCTCTTCTACAAATCCCAGATTGTTGTAAAAATTCAACAAGTAACATTGTGCTCCAATTCTTATAGAAGTTACATTGAAAGCATTCAAAGTTTTTTCAATTGCTAGCTTCATCAATTCGATACCATACCCATTGGATCGATAATCGGGATGGGTTAGTACCCTGCCAATGCTGGCTTCTGTGTAACTGATTCCAGGAGCTAAAATTCTAACATAAGCAACCAGCGTGTCGTCTATTTTGCCACACAAATGAAATGCAGCAATATCTTTGTCATCTACATCGAGGTAAACACAATTTTGTTCTACCACAAAAACAAGACTGCGCAGTTTTAAAATTTGATACATTTCCAAAGTGGACATTTCATTGAAATGCAAATAAGACCATTTTATTTCAGGCATAAAAAGCGTTAATAGTTATAAATATCTTTCCATCTTTCTTTTAAGAATCTTCTGATTTCTTCTTCTTTATGATTTTTTTGTGGTGTATAAAAAGTTGTACCGGAAAGATCATCAGGAAGAAATTGTTGTAGAACGAAATTGTTTTCGAAGTGATGTGCATATTGATAGGATTTGCCGTAATTCATTTCTTTCATCATTTTGGTAGGTGCGTTTCTCAAGTGTAAAGGAACGGGTAAATCACCTGTTTTTCTCACTTTTTCAAGTGCGTCTTCAATGGCCATATAAGCGGCATTTGATTTAGGGGAAGTGGCCAAGTATATGGCGCAATGAGAAAGTATAATTCTGCTTTCTGGATAGCCGATGACATTTACTGCTTGAAAAGTATTGGTGGCCAATAACAATGCATTTGGATTTGCATTGCCGATGTCTTCGCTGGCAAAAATGACCATTCTTCGGGCAATAAATTTTACATCTTCTCCACCTTCAATCATCCTTGCAAGCCAGTACACAGCGGCGTTGGGGTCGCTACCACGCATGCTTTTGATGAATGCAGAAATGATATCGTAATGTTGTTCACCTGTTTTATCATATCGAGCCATTTTATGTTGTGCAATTTGCATAACCACATCATTGGTGATGATATGATTGGTAATTTGATCGCAAACCAACTCCAATAGATTGAGCAATTTACGAGCATCCCCACCAGCTAATCTTTTTAATGCATCGGATTCTTGTATCACAATTTTTTTGGCAACAAGCATAGGGTCTTTGCTGATGGCTGTTTGCAACAGCAAATCCAAATCAATTTCCGCTAGCGATTTTAAAACATACACTTGACATCTACTGAGCAAGGCGCTGTTGACTTCAAAGGAAGGATTTTCTGTGGTGGCGCCAATTAGGGTGATGATGCCTTTTTCAACGGCGCCTAAGAGTGCATCTTGCTGACTTTTATTAAATCGGTGAATTTCATCAATAAAAAGGATTGCGCCGTTTTGTTCTTTGGCAGATTCGATGGCGTCTCGGATTTCTTTTACACCAGAAGAAATGGCACTAAGGGTATAAAAAGGTAAATGCAGTGCATTGGCAATGATATTGGCGATGGTCGTTTTTCCAACGCCTGGAGGTCCCCATAAAATGATGGAAGGTAATTTTTTATTTTCGATGGCAATTCGGAGGATGCTGCCTTGACCGGTGAGATGTTGTTGGCCAACCAGTTCATCAAGTGAAGTGGGACGCAATCTTTCAGCTAACGGAGGAGTAGGCATATCAAAAGCGAATGTTGAAAATGAAATTAAAATACAAATAAAGGGTTACCCTTTTTGTATCGCAGCAATACCAGGTAAAATCTTTCCTTCAAAATATTCGAGCATGGCACCGCCACCGGTAGAAACATAACTTACTTTATCAGCCAGGTGGAACATATTCACAGCAGCCACACTATCGCCACCGCCAACCAAACTGAAAGCGCCATTACTGGTAGCTTCAGCAACAGCTAAAGCAATTGACTTTGTGCCATTCTGGAATTTCTCCATTTCAAAAACGCCCATTGGTCCGTTCCATAAAATGGTTTTGCTATTAAGAATTACTTCGCTGAAATCTGAAACGGCTTTTTGTCCAATATCCAATCCCATCCAACCAGAAGGAATGCCATAACTTTCGCAATTGCTTGTTTGTGCATCAGCGGCAAATTTATCAGCAATGGTGCTATCTATAGGTAAATGAATGTTCACACCTAAAGATTTTGCTTTGGCTAAAATTTCCAATGCTAAGGGCATCCGATCATCTTCACATAAAGAATTGCCTATCATTTTACCTTGCGCTTTCCAAAAAGTATACGCCATTCCCCCACCGATAATAATATCGGTAGCTCTATTCAATAAGTTTTCAATGATTAAAATTTTGTCAGAAACTTTGGCACCGCCAATGATAGCGGTAAATGGTTTTTCTGCAGCATGCAATACTTTTTCTGCACTGATGACTTCAGCTTCCATTAACAAACCAAACATTTTTTTATCAGCAGCGAAATAATTAGCAATAACTGCTGTTGATGCATGAGCACGATGAGCTGTTCCGAAGGCATCATTTACATATACATCTCCAAGCTTGCTTAATTTTTCAGCAAATGCGGCATCACCTTTTTCTTCTTCTTTGTAAAAACGCAAATTTTCTAATAACAATACTTCGCCATTTTGCAATGCGGCAGATTTGTCGATGGCTTCTTGTCCAATGCAATCATTGGCAAAATCAACTTTCACGTCTACAAGTAATGTTTTCAAATGACTCACCAAATGCTTCAATGAATATTTATCTGTTGGACCGTCTTTTGGTCTGCCCAAATGACTCATCAAAATCACACTGCCGCCATCAGCCAAAATCTTTTTAATAGTTGGCATCGTTGAAGTCATGCGGGTATCATCTGTGATTTCAAAATGTTCATTCAAGGGAACGTTAAAATCGACGCGGATGAGCGCTTTCTTAGAAGAGAAATTGTATTCAGAAAAAATAGCCATGTTTGTTGTTTTTTGTTTTTTGTTTTTTGTTCAAGGAGTTCCAAAAGTTCAAAAGGTTCAATAAGTTGATTAAGCCAACCGAATGGAACTTATTGAACCTTTTGAACCTCTGCAACAAATTTTTATGAAATCAATCCAGCAAAATGTTTTACTGTTCTTACCAATTGAGAAACATAGCTCATTTCGTTGTCGTACCAGCTAACGGTTTTTACCATTTGTTTGTCGCCAACGATCATTACTTTGGTTTGAGTAGCATCAAACAAAGAACCATAATGGATACCGATAACATCGCTGCTTACGATTTCATCTTCTGTATAACCAAAGCTTTCGTTGCTAGCAGCTTTCATTGCAGCGTTGATGGCTTCAACGGTAGCAGGCTTTGACAAGTAAGAATACAATTCAGTTACCGAACCTGTGATCACAGGAATTCTTTGTGCGCCACCATCTAATTTTCCTTTTAATTCTGGCAATACCAAGCCAATGGCTTTAGCAGCACCCGTACTATTGGGTACGATGTTGGCAGCTGCGGCTCTAGCACGGCGTAAATCACCTTTGGGATGCGGTGCATCTAATGTATTTTGATCGTTCGTATATGCGTGAATGGTAGACATGATACCCATTTCGATACCGAAATGATCATTTAATGTTTTTGCCATTGGAGCCAAACAGTTTGTGGTGCAGCTTGCGCAGCTGATGATGGTTTCACTGCCATCCAAAATGGCGTGGTTTACATTGAATACAACTGTTTTTAAATCACCGGTAGCAGGAGCGGAGATAACTACTCTTTTTGCACCAGCAGTAATATGAGCAGCAGCTTTATCTTTATCGGTAAAGAAGCCAGTACTTTCAATCACTACATCAACACCATGAGCGCCCCAAGGAATTTGAGCAGGATCTTTTTGTGCATAAATTTTAACTTCATGTCCGTTGACGATGATGGCATTTTCAGTGTGGGTAACATCTTCGTTGAACCTGCCTTGGGCACTGTCGTATTTTAATAAATGAGCCAATGTTGCCGGACTGGTTAAATCGTTGATAGCAACAACATCAATTCCTTGCATGTTATAAATTTGACGAAAAACCAAACGGCCGATACGACCAAAGCCATTGATGGCAACTTTAATTGAACTCATGATTGATAGGTATTTATGTTTAAGAAACTTTTGAGGTGCGAATTTACGATTTGTGAAAGTAATTAAGTCCAATATTTTGAAGATAAATACAGATAAAACTCGTTTTTTTTCTCATTTAGGATTTGAAACAGGCTAATAACTTTGTGTTATCATCTGAATGATAAAAAAATTTGTTCAAAAAAGTTTTAGTATATACTATTAATATATACTTTTGGTTTAAAAAAATGAAAACATTGTCGCTTAAATTGGATGACCACATTTTTGAAGAAACCGAAGAAATAACAGCTAAAATGAAACTCGCCAGAAATAGATACATCAATGAGGCTTTGAAAATATTCAACCTTTATAACAGAAAAAAATTATTGAAAGATCAATTAGTTCATGAATCAAAATTAGTGAGTAAAGAATCTATGAAAATCCTTGAAGAATTTGAACAATTCATAAATGAAAATTAACCAATACGACATCTGGCTGGCGAATTTGAATCCTTCAAAAAGAGTAGAACCGGGGAAAACTAGGCCTGTTGTTGTTATTCAAACCGATCTTTTAAATGAGATTCATCCATCAACCATAATTTGTCCCATAACATCAAAAGTAAATAAAGAAGCTAAAATTTTAAGGGTGTTATTGAATCAGCTTGATAAAGAAAGTGATATACTTGTCGATCAAATCAGAGCAATTGATAATAATAGGCTGCTAAAAAAAATCGGTAGACTTAATAAAGAACAGATAAAAACATTGACAAGAAACTTAAATTTTGTTTTTGATTTACAATAATTCCAACTTTTTTAAAAAAGTTTGGATTAAAAGCATATCAGTCTTATCTTCGCACTCCTAAAAATTAATGCCGCGTTGGTCAAGAGGTTAAGACGCCTCCCTTTCACGGAGGAATCACGGGTTCGAGTCCCGTACGTGGTACAAAGCCCCAATTTTATTGGGGCTTTTTTTATACGCAAAACCCTTGCCAGTAAAGGGTTTCAGCGGATTGTATTTTCCTTTCGTTTCCTTTGATTATACCTTGTTTTCTCAATTTTTGTACCTCCACTGTACCTCGAGAAAGGAACCAATTGTCGAATTTCGTACCTTAGGGTACATAAATTAAATCTGATATGAGTGTAAAATTGAGAAAGCGCAAAAATGCTGATGGTACTATTTCCCTGAGATTAGATATTTATAAAGATGGCAGGCGTACTATTGAAACATTGAAACACCTTCAATTGGATAAGCCTTCGAATCTTGCAGATAGAGAAAGCAACAAGGAAAAACTTCAGCAGGCAGAAGCTATAGCAGTTAAAAGAGCCGCTGAACTGGAGGCCAATAATTATGATATGGATATCGATCTTGGCAAGAAAACGATTGTCACTATTTGGATGCAATCTTATGTGGACAGTTACACCAAGAAAGATAAAAGAAGCATGCAATCTGTACTGAATAAGTTTTCTAAGTTTCTATCCACTTTAAGAAAACCTAATTTAACCTTTGGTGAATTGCAACCATTAATGATTGAAGATTTTGTGGAGTATCTTGAAAAGGATAGTATTGGTGAAGGTGCACGCTCCTATTTCAACCGATTCAAAAAAATGATACGCCACGCCTACCGCAAAAGAATAATGAAAAACAATGTGCTGGATTTTGTAGAACGCAAGGCT
>CAIQHJ010000141.1 GCA_903871575.1 uncultured Bacteroidota bacterium | reverse complement strand
CCAATATTTTGGTCGCTTTTTTTTGATGTTCAACAATGAATTATTTAATTCCGTGCATCATTTTTTTCAAACGAGGAACCAACATAAACAATAATGCAGAAGCAACACCACAAAGCACCACAAACACCATGAAAAATTCAAATAAATTGTGAATGGTAAATCCTGCAAATTTTGGATACTCCAACGAAATTTTGTTTTCAGTTAAAAATTTAAGCTGTTCTACAGTTGGGGTAATGGTTTTGTCGAGCACAGCTTTTAAGTTGATACCAGCTGTTTCAGCTGCTTTAAACTGTTCACCTGTAGCAGGCAAGATAGATCCCAATGTTCCTGCTAGCGCATAACCAGACGCGTTAGAAAGAAAGAAAACACCAAACAATAATGATGCAAATCTTTTAGGTGCCAACTTCCCAACCAATGAAAGTCCTATTGGCGACAAACACAATTCTCCAAAGGTTTGTATCAAATACAATAAAATCAACCAATGTACAGCCAACAAGCCTGAATTACCTAAGTCTTTTACATTGTGTGCAATGATAAAATAACTTACTGCAATCAACAACAAGCCCATCGCTTGTTTAGCCGGTGAAATAGGCTCTTTACCATTTGCTCTTAGTTTATCCCACAACATGCTAAAGGGAACCGCAAACATCACCACGAAAATCCCATTAAAAATCTGAACCATTGATGGCGGCATTTCCCAACCAAAGAAATTTCTATCTGTTTGATAATCGGCAATAAATGTAAGTGACGAACCCGCTTGCTCAAATGCTGCCCAGAAAAAGATCACAAAAAACGATACAATGTAAATAACCAAGATTCTATCTCTTTCTATTTTAGTTAATGATTTATCTGATAATATTAAACCAGCCAAAGTAATACCCGCTCCGTAAATGATTGAATAGATTACATTTTGCTCAAACACAATTTTGAAAATCAAACCCAAACCAATAAAGGAAAGCACAGCCAAGCCCAATGAAAGCGGAGTGAAGTTTGTTTTTTGCGCTTCTCCTTCTTCAAAATCATCTGCGTTGTTTTTAGAAGGAAGATCTCCAATTGCTTTACCATCAGGAGATACTACATATTTGTTTTTCAAAACAAAAAAGGTTAATGTCCCAATCAACATGGCAAGTGATGCAGCAAGGAAACCCCATTTAAATGCGAAAATATCTCTTTGACCATTTACTACCACATCACCCAATACCGGACAAATAAACTGGCCTAAGAATGCACCAATATTAATACCCATGTAAAAAATGGTGAATGCAGTATCCAATTTATTTTTTTCAGCTTTTGGATACAAACTTCCAACCATACTTGAAATATTTGGCTTGAAAAATCCGTTTCCAAAGATGATAACACCCAACGCGATGTACAAAATGGTTTTTGCCAATTCCAAATCTGTTGAAAATATGCTGGCACTTGTAAATAGCAACATTTGACCAATGGCCATCAATGTACCACCAAGCAAAATGCAATTTCGATTACCCAAAAAACGATCCGAAATAAAACCACCAAGCATGGGTGTGAGGTAGCAAAGTCCCAAAAATCCACCATAAATAATGGAAGATTCTTCTTTACTTATCATCAAAGCGTTTACAATAAAAAGCGTAAGCAATGTACGCATCCCATAGAAATTGAAACGTTCCCACATTTCTGTTCCAAATAATACCCACAGGCCTTTTGGATGTTTTTTGTTGTCTGTTGTTGAAGCAGTCATTTTATTTTTTTTGAAAATGAAATAATTATATTCCCCCAAAATACAGAAATATTATGTACATCGCTGCTTTTTGATTTCTTTATTTGAAATTTTCTACGCTAAATCAGAAAAAAGATTACCGGTTGCATTATCAGAAAATAACAAATTAGATGATTAAATTCGCACCTCAATTTACAATCAATGAATATTCTGATACTTGGTTCTGGTGGCCGTGAACATGCATTTGCATGGAAAATTAAACAAAGTCCATTGTGCAACAATTTGTTTATTGCACCCGGAAATGCAGGCACAGCAAAATGTGGCACCAACCTCGATTTCAAAGCAACTGATTTTTTAGCCATAAAAAATGCTTTAATTGAATTGGAAATTTCCATGTTGGTAGTAGGCCCAGAAGACCCATTGGTAAAAGGGATTTACGACTTCGTAATGGCTGACGAAACTATCCAACACGTGCAGGTTGTTGGCCCAAGTGCAGCAGCAGCACAGCTCGAAGGTAGCAAAGCTTTTGCAAAAGCATTTATGCAAACAAACAATATTCCTACCGCATCTTATCAAGAATTTGACAAATCAAATTATGCGCATGGTGTGCAATACATCAACCAACACGCGTTGCCGATAGTGCTCAAAGCTGATGGCTTAGCTGCAGGTAAAGGCGTGCTCATTTGCACGACACATGAAGAAGCATTAACCGCTTTTGAAGACATGATTCAACACGCTAAATTTGGCTCGGCCAGCGAAAAAGTGGTGATAGAATCTTATTTGAATGGCATTGAATGCAGCGTTTTTGTGCTTACGGATGGGAAAGATTATTGCTTGTTGCCAGAAGCAAAAGATTACAAACGCATTGGTGAAGGCGACACCGGTCTCAATACAGGTGGTATGGGCGCTGTAAGCCCAATTCCTTTTTTTGATGAAACACTGAAAAATAAAATCATAACCCGAATCATACAACCCACCATCCAAGGATTCCAAACCGCGCAAATGACCTATCACGGCTTCGTATTCATTGGCCTCATGATTGATAACAGTGAACCCTATGTGATTGAATACAATTGCAGAATGGGCGACCCTGAAACAGAAGTCGTTATACCAAGAATAAAAAACGATTTGGTTGATTTGTTTCGCGCTTTAAAAAATGGATCATTAAGCAATATTCAAATTGAAATTGACACCCGAACTGCAGCTACAACCATCATGGTTAGTGGCGGTTACCCAGGCGATTATCATATCAATAAAAACATCACCGGATTGACACCTCAATCTTCCAACGATTGCATTGTTTTCCATTCAGGAACAAAATTAATCGACAATCAAGTGCTAACTAACGGTGGACGCGTACTCGCAATTACTGCCTTTGGAAATGATATACCCAATGCCATTGCCAATGCTCAAAAAACATTGTCGGAAATTCACTTCGATGACCAGTATTTTAGAAGGGATATTGGATATGAATTTATGTAATGTTCAAACAAAAAACACTTGCTAATTAGTTTAGCAAAACCTTGTTAGGCATTGAATTTTAGTCGATTTTTTCGATGCTGTTAATATTTCAAAATACTTTGAAAATAAAATCTTTAGCGTTGTTAATTCCAATAAATTCCCTCAACTTTGTTAGAATACTAATTCAGAACTTGTATTAACTCAAAATATGGGCATTTTCAATTTTTTCACACAAGAAATAGCAATTGATCTGGGAACAGCCAATACGCTAATTATCCATAACGATGAAGTGGTTGTAAACGAACCTTCTATCGTTGCACTAGACAGAAACAATCCCAAATTATTACTCGCCGTAGGAAAGAAGGCCCTCATGATGCATGAAAAAACCCACGAAAGCATTCGTACGGTGCGTCCTTTGAGAGATGGCGTAATTGCAGATTTCAATGCTGCAGAGTTGATGATTCGCGAATTGATTAAATTGGTGTATCCAAAAAAACCATTATTCGCACCTAGTTGGAGAATGATGATCTGCATTCCAAGCAGCATCACAGAGGTAGAAAAAAGAGCTGTTAGAGATAGTGCCGAACAAGCAGGCGCAAAAGAAGTGTATTTAATTCACGAACCAATGGCCGCCGCCTTGGGTATTGGTATCGACGTAGAAGAACCTGTAGGAAATATGATCATCGACATCGGCGGCGGAACCACCGGTATCACCGTTATCGCCCTAGCTGGTATTGTTTGCGACCAAAGTATTCGTATCGCTGGTGATGAATTTACTGCCGATATCATGGAAGCACTTCGCCGCTACCACAGTTTACTCATCGGCGAAAGAACTGCCGAACAAATTAAAATTCAAATCGGGGCCGCTTTAAAAGATTTGGAAAATCCACCTGATGATATTCCTGTTAATGGAAGAGATTTGGTAACCGGTATTCCCAAACAAGTCATGGTTAGCTATCAGGAAGTGGCAGAAGCACTCGACAAAAGCATTTTTAAAATTGAAGAAGCCATCTTAAAAGCGCTGGAAACCACACCACCAGAATTGGCAGCTGATATTTATAGAAGAGGTCTCTACATCACCGGCGGTGGCTCATTGCTGAGGGGTTTGGATAAACGCCTCCAAAATAAAATCAAATTACCTGTTCACATCGCAGAGGATCCACTGAAAAGTGTTGTAAGAGGAACCGGCATCGCCTTGAAAAATTATGATCGCTTCCCTTTCGTAATGAGGTAATGGCTTAATTATCCTCCTGCCAAACGCATATTTAAATTTAATAACCAACCCAGCAGGTGAGAAATATTTTCGTTTTCATTCGGCGTCATTTCAACATACTCTTTTTCCTGTGTTTGCAGGGAATATCAATCTTTTACATTGTTCAATACAGCCAATTTCACCACGCCGCTTTTGGAAATGTCTCCAACCAAATAACAGGTAAAATCAATTCCAAATACACAAACATCGAACAATATTTTTATCTTAAAAGAACCAACGATTCTTTGTTAAAAGCCAACGAGGCATTATACAACAAACTCAAATCCAATTATTATTTACCCGATTCTGTTTCCAAGTCTTTTATCGATTCCATCAAAGTTGACTCCATACTGCAGTTCCGCAAATTCAGATATATTGGTGCGAGAGTCGTTTACAATTCCATTTCTTCCATAAGCAATTACATCGTTTTGGAAAAAGGAAGCAACGACAGTATAAAAATCGGAATGGGCGTTGTAGACCCCAATAATGGCGTTGTAGGCATCGTTACTGATGTGAATCCAAACTATGCTGTGGTCATGAGCTTGTTGCACAAAGACAGCCACATCAGCGGAAAACTCTTAAAAACTGGCGAAACCGGAACACTCAACTGGGACGGCGCAATGCCCAACATCATTGGGTTGGACGGAATACCCAAAAGTGCAAAACTGGCAAAAGGCGACACCATCATCAGTAGCGGATTTAGTACGGCTTTCCCTCGCGGGTTACAAATTGGTAGCGTAGAAGAAATCTTCAAAGAAAAAAGCACCAACAATTTTAAAGTCAAATTTAGAACTGCGGCCAACTTCCACAATCTTCAACTGGTGTATGTAATCGAAAACATCAACCAAAATGGCGTAGATGCATTACTCAACAAAATCAAGCAACAGCCCCAATAAGTTATGAGTACCATCGTTAAAACTATTTTTCGTTTTATTTTGCTGATTCTTGTGCAAGTTTTTGTACTTGATAAAATTAGGCTGCACCAAATGGTAACGCCTTATTTGTATTTTTTATTTATTCTCTGGCTCCCATTCTCCATTAACCGAACAACATTGATGATACTGGCTTTTATTTTGGGATTTACCCTGGATAGCTTTCATCATCAACCCGGATTTCATGCCGCAGCCTGCGTGTTGATGGCCTATATCCGACCGTTCATCATCAATATTCTCATTCCGCAAGAAGGCGCTGAAACAAACTATGAAGAACCTTCTTTCAAAAGCATGGGCGGAATGTTGCCATACCTAATTTACTGTGGCATATTAATCTTCCTACACAATGCCTGGTTGTTTTTATTAGAAGCCTGGCAATTCGCAGATTTCTGGTATTTCTTTTTGAATACAATATCATCCACCATAATTGGTTTATTGCTAATTTTAATAACGGATTTATTGTTTTCGAGAAACCAAAAATTTAAAACAAACACTATTTAATTTCATTGGTTCTTTGCTCATTTATTTTTAAATATTTTCACCAGTGCCTGTATTCAATGATTCGAGAAAAAATGTAATAAAGATTGCTTTTGTAGCACTCTTTGTAATCATTGTCATTAGGCTTTTTACACTACAAGTCATCACTTCCAAATACAAAACGCTGGCTGAAGACCAAGGCATGTTTCGAAAAGTGGTATACCCCGACAGAGGTATTATTTTTGATCGACATAAAAACGCCATCTTGGAAAATACAGTCATCTCCGACTTAATGGTTACACCCAATAAATTAAAAGGGATAGACACGTTTGGCATTTGCGAAATTCTACAAATTGACACAGCCCAGTTTAAAAAGAAGATTATTGAACTCATCATTAAAAACGGAAGATCTAGGCCTTCGGTTTTTGAACCTTTGCTCAGCGAAGAAAAAATGGCAAAATTGAATGAATCGATGTATCGCTTTGCTCCAGGATTTTATTTGCAAGAAAGATCGGTTCGGAAATTCCCTTATGATGCAGCTGCAAATGTATTGGGTTACACTGCAGAAGTGGATACCAACTTCTTAAAAAAACATCCAGGCGAAGGCTATGTTGCAGGTGATTATGCCGGCATGACTGGCTTAGAAAGAAGCTATGAAAAAGTGCTGATGGGCGAAAGAGGAATTGAATATTGGAAACGCGACAATAAAAACAGATTAACGGAAAGATTAGAACATGGTGATTACGATACCGCCGCTGTTGCCGGACAAAATCTATACACTTCATTAGACATCGAACTGCAGGAATTGGGAGAAAAACTCATGCAAAATAAATTGGGTTCCATTGTGGCCATAGACCCTAGAACTGGAGGTATTTTGGCCATGGTTAGTGCGCCTACATATCAACCCAACTATCTTACAGGTAGTGAAAGAAGGAAACATTTTTCGGAGCTGTTTTTAAACCCCGCATTGCCACTCCTCAATCGAACAGTTAGTGCATCTTATTCTCCTGGCTCCACTTTTAAAACCTTACAAGCACTCATTGGTTTGCATGAAGGTGTAATTACAACTGATACGCGCTTCTCTTGCGCTGGCGCTTTCTATGGTTGCGGAGGTGGAAGACCCATGCGTTGCTTAGACTTTGGAACATTTGACCTCAGAGAAGCAATCACCATTTCCGACAATACCTATTTTGCAAACGTTATGCAAAGGGTGATTAACAATCCCAAATTTCCAAATGTTGACAGCGCTTTATACCATTGGGATCGGTACATGTACAATTTTGGTTTGGGCCACAAATTGGGTGTAGATGTGCCATCAGAAAAAACAGGCAACATTCCAACGCCCAAATATTTCAATAAAATTTATGGACAAGGCCATTGGAATTTTTGCACCTTCAGATCAGTGAGTATTGGCCAGGGTGAAGTAGATGTTACCCCGCTTCAAGTGGCCAATGAAATGGCATACATTGCCAATAAAGGATGGTATTATACACCTCATGTTGTAGATTCTATTGATGGTGGCGATAAATTGGGGAGCTTATCAAAATACAAAAAGAAGATAAGACCTATGGAAATTCCAGACAGTATTTTCAATGCAGTACATGATGGCATGCAGGGCGTTGTAGATAAAGGAACCGGTGCTGGCGCCAAAGTAAAAGACATTGTCATCTGCGGAAAAACCGGAACCGTTGAAAATTATTACAGAGGCGTTAAACAACAAAATCACTCATTCTTTTGTGGCTTTGCTCCAAGAGATAATCCCACCATAGCTATCATGTGTGTAGTAGAAAACAGTGGCCGTTTTGGTGGAACCTACGCTGCCCCTATTGTTGGCTTGATGATAGAAAAATATTTGAAAGATTCTATCGTTGACAAAGCTAGAATTGAGCGTGTAGAACAATTGTCTAAATTAAACTTGATGCCGCCAAGAATTTTTGTTGAACTAAGAAAACAAGATTCGCTAAGACACTCTAAAGATTCGGCATATTTGCTAGCCAAAGGTTTCATCAAATTAATTAGAGACACCGTAGGTATCGACGACGATCAGTTGGATAAAGAAGATTTAGAAAAAGCCAATAAAGAAAAAAGAAATCAACAACCCGTAAAAGAAAATCCCAAAACAGACGCGCTGTTGCCCAATGAAAAAAACAAACAGAGCAAAGACTCCTTACCTTCAAATAAAAAACAACCCTAGCATAACAAAAAAATGTACGAGAAAAAACCAATTATATCTACTGATAAAGACTGGGCGCTGATTTGGTTATATGCCATCATTGCTAGTATCGGGTTGGTTTGTATTTTTTCAGTTGAATTCAGGGCCAATGATGATTTGATTAAAAGCCTTTTTGCTTTCAAAAAAAACTACAGCAAGCAGCTGGTCTATTTAATAGCTTGTGCTGTAATTGCCATTTTTATTCTGCTCACCGATAGCAAACTTTTTACCGCCACACCCAATATTTTATATGTTGTAGGCATCCTATTAATGATTGCTACTTTCTTTATTGGAAAAAATGTCAACGGCTCCAGAAGCTGGATTCCGCTGGGCTTCATGAATCTTCAACCTGTTGAAACCTGCAAAATATTTACCGCGTTGGCCTTGGCAAAATACTTATCCCGAAACGACACCGATTTCTCAAAACACAAATCACATTTGATTGCAGCGGGTATTTGTTTTCTACCCATCGTATTTTCTTTGTTGCAAAATGAAACCGGATTGGCATTGGTGTACTTTGCGTTTTTATTACCCATGTATCGCGAAGGACTTCCACCCATCTATCTCATTTTAGGTTTTTCATTGGGTGTCTTATTGGTGGTTACTTTATTACTTCCCGCCATACAATTAATCATTGCATTATCTGTGATTGCCGTTTTGATGCTCTATGCATTGAAACGAAAAATGAAAAGAGACAAATCTATTGCATTGGTAATCATTTCTGCATGGGCGCTAAGCTGCTTGTTTGTTGGAATTATGGTGCCATTCATATTCAAAAACGTATTTCAAAAATACCAGGCAGATCGTATTTTTAGTATGGTAGGCAGAGACAATCCCTTTGTTGAAAAGGCAATGGATGACGCAACAGTTGATATCAAAGCAGTAAAAAAAGGAAAAGACGACAAAGAAAATTACAATGTCAAACAATCAAAAATTGCCATCGGATCTGGCGGTATATTTGGAAAAGGATTTTTAAAAGGAACACAAACCCAAGGCGATTTTGTACCCGAACAACATACCGATTTTATTTTTACTTCTTTGGGAGAAAATTTTGGTTTTGTAGGCTGCACCATTTTAATGGTGCTCTATTTGGCCATGCTGTTGAGAATTGTAATGATTGCCGAAAGACAACGAAGTACATTTAGCAGGGTGTATGCCTACTCAGTCGCAGCCATCATCTTCTTCCATGTGGCCATCAATATTTGTATGACCATTGGACTTGCTCCGGTAATTGGCATCACCCTACCGCTCATGAGCTATGGAGGATCTTCTTTACTCACATTCACCATCTTGATTTTTATCCTCATCAAACTCGATGCTGACAGACAAATGGTATTGAGATAAAAAAAATAATTCTCTTTTGTGCATTGTTTCCTTTTGTTGCATCTCGTAGAAAATTTTAAAAATGCATCAAATGAAAAAAATCATGATCGCAGTCGCAATTTTATTTGCCTTTACTGCAAACGCACAAAAAAAAGACACCATCTACGCCGCTGCTTCACTCAACAAAGCTACCGTCTATTATGGCTATGGCGCCGACTTACAACACAGCAGCAAAGTCAACCTCGTCAACGGTATGCAAGAACTCATCATCGACAATGTATCCTTATATCCCGACATCAACACCTTACAAATTTCCTGTCCCGAAAATGTTACCATCCTTTCCTATCAACACCGAATCTTTACCAAACCTACTTTACCAAAACCGCCAACAGCGCCTTCCAAAATGTACGATACCATCAAATTACTACAGAAACAAATTGGCGGCATCAACAACGAAATCAACATCAACGACGATCAAATACGCAGAATTGAATCGCTCATTGTCAACAATTTTACCACCCCTGATAAGAAAAACATCAGCAGCGATGAATTGGTAAAACTCACTACTTTTTACACAGATAAAATCAAAAATATCAAACAAAGAATTTTCGATCTTCAAGAAAAAAGAACAGACATCAACAACAAAATCATCGAACTCAATGCTCGATTAAATCAACTGGCAGAAGCCGAAATCCCTATTGTTCAACCAAAACCTACTGGCCAACTTATCTTACAAGTGATGTCTGCTGCTCCTGGAATGGTCAACTTCGATTTTAATTATTTTACCCGAAACGCCGGATGGACGCCTACTTACGATATTCGTGTCAAATCAATTGACAACTCCTTCAAAATTGTGTACAAGGCTTTGCTCACACAAACAACCGGTTTAAACTGGAATGGCATCAAACTAAACCTCAGCACCAGCAATCCCAACCAAGGCAATACCATACCGCTTTTGTCTCCTTTGTATGTTCAATTGTATGCACCTATCATTTACAACGCTGTTACCACTACAGGTTACGCAGCAGCAAGCAGGGTGCCCATGATGCAAGAAGACATGATATCCAAAGACAATGAATCGAATTTTGTTATGACCAAAAAAGCACTCAACAACAACAATACTTTTGATGTTGCCGATCATTTGACACTAAAAGAAAGCCAATTGAATACCAATTTTGAAATCAATTTGCCTTATGATATTCCAAGTGATGGTGCCGCCTATAGTGTAAACATCAAAGAAGAAAAAATATTGGTAAACTACCAACACATCGCCATCCCTAAATTGGATAATGACGCTTTTTTGATTGCTCAAATCGATCGTTGGGATAGTTTAAGTTTATTACCAGGACAAGCAAACATCATCATGGATAATGTTTATTTAGGTAAATCATATCTCGATCCCAATACTACTGAAGATACATTGAGCTTGTCGTTGGGTAGAGACAAAAGAATTGCCATCGATAGAAAACTGCTAAAAGATTATAAGTCAACAAAAAGAGGCGAATTTAAAACCGAAGTATTTACTTACGAGATAACTATCAAGAACAACAAGAAACAAGCTGTAGATATGAATGTTAAAGATCAATATCCCATCAGTCAAACCAAAGAAGTGGAAGTGTTGTTAACCGAAGATGATCAGGCCAATATCAATACCGAAACAGGTATCCTGAATTGGAATATTCATTTGAAGCCTGGAGAAAGCAAAAAAATACGCTTCAGTTATCAATTGAAATATCCTAAAAACAAACTTATCCAAGAATTAAGATAAGATGGATAAAAGCTGTCAAATCATATTTCTTAATCAAACAAACTCATCTGCACCAATTCATTTGGTGCAGTTTGTTTTTTACCCGATTCATGTAAGCTATATAGTTTTGTTGGTCCGTATCTTGACGCAACAATAATTTCAGTTTGATTGGCAACTGCTGAAAAAACATCATGTACCAAATCGGGATGGTTGTTTTCTTTTGACAAATGCGATAAAAACAAATGCGAAAGCTGTGGCGGGCGCGACATGCTAAACAGTTCCAACGCCTGATCATTGGACAAATGCCCTTTGTCGCCTTGTATTCTTTTTTTAAGGTGATAGGGGTAAGGCCCGTTTTCCAGCATGGATTCATCATAATTGGCTTCCAAAAACGCAACATCACATTGGCTAAAATGAAATTTTACATGTTCGCAAACCGCACCAATATCAGTAAAAACGCCAATCGTAAATCCTGAACAACGAATGATAAAGCTGGTTGGATCTGCGGCATCATGCCATTTTGGAAATGCGGTAACTACCATTGCACCAATAGTTTCGGGTTGATATACAGAAAGCGTTCTCACCTGTTTTGATGGAACAGGAGTTTGACTGTTGGCTAAAGTAGGAGGGGTAATAAATACAGGTATCTCATATTTCTTCGAAAGCACTTCAACACCCTTGATGTGGTCGATGTGCTCATGTGAAATGAAAATCGCTTTGATGGAATGTATAGAAACAGAAAGCGCTTTCAATCTTTTTTCGGTTTCCTTGCACGACAAACCTGCATCAATCAAAATTCCATCCTGCTCATTGCCAATATAAAAACAATTGCCATTACTACCCGAGTTGAGCGAAGCGAAAAATACCGACATAGATACAAAGAAAACGAAAATTCATTGGGAAGCATCTCCTTTTTCAAAATAAATATTCACCACAATTGCATTGCCCAAACAAGTTGGGGTACCTTTATGTTTTAAATGGAATATTGGCTAAAATAGTGTTCTAACAGGCATTTTTATTTGATCCGATGTTGATTATTTTATCCCATTGAATTGTGTTTACCATGAAAATTATTCCCTTAAGCGAAGGCAGTTTTACCATTGATAAAACCAAGCAGTTTGTTCCTTTTGATTTAATGAACGATGATTTACAAAAAAGACCAATAGGCAGCTTGCTGGTAGAAATACAGCCTTTTGTAGTCATCACTAAAAAAGATGTTATACTGTTGGATACCGGTTTAGGATTTACCGATAAAAACGCCACCCTTCAATTGCACCAGTTGATGATTGCAAACGATATTGACCCAATGAGCATCACCAAAGTGTTGATGAGCCATTTACACAAAGACCATGCTGGTGGCATTTCAAAATATGATCAGCAATTAAAGCAGTATTTTTTAAGTTTTCCGCAGGCAACCTATTATGTGAATGCAGAAGAATTTCAATTGGCAACTTCCACAGAAAACCCATCTTATGAAGCTGCATCTCTACACATTTTGAAGACTGCTGGAAATGTAGTTTTTACTGATAATAACGGAATGATTGATGGATACATCAAATACGAACAAACCAAAGCACACGCCAAATACCATCAGGTTTTTTGGATAGAGGAAGATGGCGAAATCATATTTTATGGCGCAGATGACGCACCCCAGTTGCAACAAATGAAAAGTCGGTTTGTAGCCAAATATGATTTTGATGGAAAAAAAACAATGGAACTGCGAAGAGCTTGGTGGGAACTCGGCGCTCAACAAAAATGGACTTTCTTATTCTATCACGACATTAAATCACCCACCTTCAAATTTTAAAAAGAGGCCTGCCCTAGAAAGAGCTGGCCGTTGCTAACCTATGAAAAACACCTATAACAAAAATAAGATAAATTGTATTATACACAATCATTATTTATAACTTCTCTGAAAACTTAACACAACAAGCTGATAATCAAAATAAAAAACCCTCAACGATGAGGGCTTTTTAATGAATAGTTTTTTCGATATGGATGAATATTAAGGTTTGTTTCTTCCGCCCATTCGTTCCATTCTTTTCTTTTTAAGGTGTTCGATAACTTTATCTCTGAATTCTTTATCTTTTTTATAAAACTTATTGGTGCGCTCTAACCCAATCACTTTTGCAAATCGGTCTTTATATTTCTTTTTGATATTGAGCAATGCTTCCTCTTTTTCGAGCTCCGATACGGATTGCAAATGCTGTTCTTTCATTTCGGTATCATATTGCTTGTGTATCGGCCAAAATCTTTGTGATTCCTCCTCATTTAAATTCAATGCATCGCTGATATAAGCAATGTATAAGGCTTTTATTTTTTTTCTGCCATCTCTTTCTCCTCTTTCTTGTTGAGATTGTTCTTGCGCAAATGCAGGAAAAATTGAACAGATAAACAGTAAGCCGTAAAGCAATTGTTTTTTTATCATGATAATTTAATTTTAGTTGACGCTTTTTGGATTGATGTTGATTTCTTCCAAATATGTTTCTAAACGATTGTTGTCTAATATATAATCTTCTTCCGCTGGAAGCGTTTGCTCATCGGTTAACGTGGCTACCAATGCCGCATCTACATCATGACCATTTTCTGTTAGATATTGAACAAAATCTGTTTCATTTATTTGATTGAATATTGCCTCATCTTTATCGGTATTGTTGACAATCGACGTTGTTGGTTCACTTGTTTTTTTAGATGTAAACAACTGAATGCCAAAACCCAAAAAAACAACTACAACAGCAGCAACTGATAGTCGTAGGATGTAGCGACGAACTGTTGATTTTCGTTGATTTGTTTTTATTTCTGCCAATGTGGTTGTTGT
>CAIQHJ010000140.1 GCA_903871575.1 uncultured Bacteroidota bacterium | reverse complement strand
TAGCCTTGGGAAGATGGGAATGTCCGGTTCCAGTATCGCCAGCTTGTAATGCCAATTGTATTGGTTGTATTTCATTCCAACCTATTGAGGAAGAAATTGTGAGTACACAAGATCGACTAACGTTTAAGCCTACTGCAGAAGAAATAGTAGAGTTCACCGTTCCGCATTTGGAGACCGCTCCTTTCCCTATCATCAGTTACGGACAAGGTTGCGAAGGCGAACCTTTGTTGATGTGGGAAACCATTCGGGAGTCTATCATCGAAATCAGAAAGCACACAACCAAAGGCAGCATCAACATCAACACCAATGGCAGCAAACCAGATGCGGTGAAAGCCTTGTGTGAAGTGGGGTTAAATAGCATGCGGGTGAGTATGAATTCGGCCCGTAAAAATATTTATACTGCATATTACATACCCAACAATTATCAGTTTGAAGACTTGATAGAAAGTCTCAAAATAGCACGCAGTTTTGGCGCATGGACAAGCATCAATTATTTTGTGTTTCCAGGTATGACAGACAGCGTGGAAGAATATGAAGCGTTGAGAAAATTCATCAAAGAAACAGATTTGTGCATGATTCAATGGCGCAATTTCAATATCGACCCAGATTGGTATTTAGAAAAAATTGATGTTGCAGACACCGGAGAATGCATGGGCGTAAAGCAAATGATGGAACTAATCAGAGAAGAATTTCCCAATTTGAAGTTTGGCTATTTCAATCCATCAATTGAAAGAATTAAAGGCGATTACGAGCATGATTTTGCACACTAATGTTTTTGAGCATCAATTCAACAAAAATGCTTTTACAAACATGATGGTGCTATAAAATTGAAAATCCTGATTGTTTTTCTTTCCAAATCCGTGTCCTTCATCGTTGGCCATCAAAAACCAAATATTGCCGCCGTTTGATTTTATTTTATCTGCCATTTGACGAGCTTCTGTATAAGGTACCCTTGGGTCATTTTTTCCTTGCACAATAAACAATGGCTTGGTGATTTTGTTGGTATGATTTAATGGAGAAATTTTTTCAAAAAAAGCAGCCATGGAACTGTCGCGCTCATCACCATATTCTACTCTTCGTAAATCTCTACGGTAACTTTCTGTATTTTTTAAAAAGGTATTAAAATTGCTGATGCCCACCACATCTAAAGCACATCTGATTTTATCGTTATAATGGAAGGCACAGGCAAGCGTCATATAGCCACCATAACTGCCTCCAGTTATCATGATTCTATCAGCGTCTAATGCTGGTTGGGTAGCAATCCAATCGATTAATGCGCCAATATCCTTTACACTATTTTCTCTGCTATAGTTGTTGTCGAGGTCAGTAAACGTTTTGCCATAACCCACGCTGCCTCTCACATTGGGGTAAATAATGGAGATGCCCAATTCGTTGGTATAATAATTGTTTCTGCCCAAGAAATTAGGCAAAGATTGGCCTTCCGGACCGCCATGAATATTGATGATGACTGGTCTTTTTCCTATAAATTTTGGATTTGCTTGATATAAAAATCCAGAGATACGCAAACTGTCGAAACTTTTCCATTGTATCAATTGGGGTGCTTTTAAGGCAGTTAAATTCATATCTCCCAGTTCACTTTCTGTCCAGCGTATAAGCTTGTTTGTGGTGGTGTTCAATTGATAAACATCATTTCCAGAATTGAAAGTACCCAATGTAATGAAAAGGTTATTGTTGTCGGCGCTCCATTTTGTTTTGCCTATGGTTCCAATTGGAATTTGATCTACTGGTGTAATTTTTTTGTTGGTTAAATCCTGTATGTACAATTTTGAAATCCCATTTTCATTCACCACAAATGAAGCTTTTGTCTCTAGATGATTGATTTCATAGCTATTAACATCCCATTTAATTGGAGTCAATAACGCAGTGATTTTTTTACTAGATAAATCCAAAAGCGCAGGGTAGGCATACTCACTGTTTTTATTGGTTAGTATGTATACATGCTTTTTATCTTTGCTGAATTGAAGTCCTGTATACACAACTCCTGTATCTGTTTGTAAAACTGTTTTTGTTCCTTTAATGCAATCGCCAATCCAAATATTCGATTGGCTTACACTCAGGCCTTCGTTTATTAAAATAGTTTGTTCATCATCACTCCAATCAGCAATACTCCAGCCGCCGCCTTTGTTTTCGACAATCATTTTTTTATTGTCTGGGCTTAGCGGATCCATGGTATAAAAATCTCTATCAGCGCCATTTCGCATCGTGCTGGAAAATACAATTTTGTTGCCGCTGCGGTTAAACATACAATTGCCATTTTGAGAACGGAGATTGTTGGTTAATTGGATGCTCACTTTATTGCGTAAGTCGTATCTGTAGAGTTGGCCAAACTCGTTTCCGCCATTATCTTTTGAAAACAAAAAATATTCGCCTTTTGTAGGTTCAAATACAATTTCTTTTGGTGCATCTTCAAAGAAAGTCATCTGTTTTCGATCTCCTAATGGGAAAGAAACCTGGTGTATTTGTGCGGTATTGCCAAAGCGCGTACTGATGTAAAGTTGATTTGTTTTGGGATGAACGGACATTAAAGAGGCACTTCTAAATTCGGTGTAAGCTTTCACACTGTTGACCAAATCCAAACTTGGCATGGGTATGGATTCTGCATACAAGTTTGATGGAAAGCTGAGCTCTTTGTTTTGACCAAATGACGGCAAAGAAACGATCAATAATGGCAGTATTTTTTTCAGCATATACATTTTAATTGATGGAAATATTCTTATGGTGATTTTATTATTTTTTGAGAAATGATTTTTCCTGCCAAATGTAATTGGAGAAAATAAATTCCGGAAGGGAATTTTTGCAAACTTATCTTGGATTGGTTTTGATATACAGCCATTGTTTTTCCGGTACCATCCATCAATTTTGCTGTAAATAAAGGGCTGCCGGGAAGTTCTATGAAAAGCCAGTCATTAGTTGGATTGGGATAAATTTTAAT
>CAIQHJ010000139.1 GCA_903871575.1 uncultured Bacteroidota bacterium | reverse complement strand
TTTGTTGTTTGTTGTTTGGTGTTTGATGTTTGGTGTTTGTTTTTTTGTTCAAAAGTTCAAAAGGTTTAATTATTTCAAAGGGTTGTAGCGAGTAAAACATATTCAACAGTTTGAACTCATTGAACTTTTTGAACAATGTTGTCTTATCCAGCATCCAGCATCCAGTATCCAGCATCCATCATCCAGCATCCAGCCCACCCTTCCCTACTTCCCCCATCCAAACCAGTCGTTTCCATTTGCATACAACATCAAACCCAGCAACAAAACCATCCCAACGATTTGTGCATACTCAAGAAATTTCTCGCTTGGTTTTCTTCCGGTAATCATTTCTATTAATGTAAACAAAACATGTCCGCCGTCCAATGCCGGAATGGGCAATAAATTCATGAAAGCAAGTACAATTGAAAAGAATGCAGTAATAGTCCAGAAATGCTCCCAATCCCAACCATTCCCAGAAAACACAGAGCCCATGGCTTTGAAACCACCAACACCTTTATATGCACCTGTTTCTGGCGACAAAATCTTTTTAAACTGATCGATGTAAAAACTCAGCTCGTTCCCCGCTCTTTTGATTCCGGCAGGGATAGCAGCAAAAAATCCGTATTTCTTCACTGTGTATTGATAAATGCCCAAACTATCGAACTGCTCAGGCATATTGGGCGAACCGAATCCAATCATTTTATCAGCAGGAAGCACGGTTTGAATGGCCACATTGCTGTCGTTTCTTTGAACAATCAATTGAATGGTGGCACCCTTCTTTTTTTGCTCCATCGCTTTTTCATATTGGTCTCTAAACGCAGTTGGTACACCATCTATTTGCTGTATGACATCTCCAATACGCAGTCCGGCTTTGAACGCATTTGCTGTATCTGAAATGCCCAAAACAATTACCGGTACCCGGGGTGATATCAACGGCATCTCTGATTTTTTTCTTTTTTCTACGAGTTTGCCAATCAGGTCTACCGGCATACTCAAAGTCTGTTGTTGATGATCTCTCTCTATGGTTACTTCTTTGTCAACAATCAATAATTTTTTTAGGATGTCTGTGTATTCTTCTACAGGTTTGCCATCAATAGCCAAAATTTTATCTCCACTTTTAAAACCCAGTTCATTAAAAATTGGATCATTAAATGCGATGCCATATTTTAATGATGAAGCCTTGATATTTTTCTCACCCCAAACCATCAAAATCATGGCATAAATAGCAAAGGCCAATAAAATATTTACGGTTACACCTCCAATCATGATGATTAATCTTTGCCAAGCTGGTTTGCTTCTAAACTCCCATGGTTGCGCGGGTTGTTTCAACTGATCTTTATCCATGCTCTCATCAATCATCCCTGCAATTTTCACATAACCACCCAATGGAAGCCAACCGATTCCATATTCTGTTTCCCCAATTTTCTTTTTGAAGATGGAAAAATAGGGATCAAAAAAAAGATAAAATTTTTCAACTCTGCACTTAAACCATTTGGCGGTGATGTAATGACCAAATTCGTGCAGGATAACCAAGATCGATAATGACAACAATAACTGTGCGGCTTTCAATCCAACACTCGACCAATCAATTGCAAGTAGACTCATATTTTTTGATTAAGAGGAAAATCCTCATGTTATAATTTAATAATGGAAGCGGCAAAATTACGCGCCTCGCCATCGCTTTCAAAATAATCTTCCAAAGTTGGATGTTTGATAAATGGTATGGCCTCCATTGTTTTTTCAACCACAGCAGTAATATCTAAAAAGCCAATTCTATTTTTTAAAAATGCCCACACTGCTATTTCATTGGCTGCATTCAATACACAGGCTTTGTTGCCTCCGTTTTGCAATGCATCAATTGCCAATCCCAAATTTCTGAAGGTTTTATAATCGGGCTCTTCGAAACTTAAATTGGGATATTTCCTGAAATTAAATCTGGGAAAATCATTTTTTATTCTATTGGGAAAACCAAGTGCATACTGAATGGGTAATTTCATATCCGGATAACCCATTTGTGCTTTGATGCTGCCATCTTCAAATTGTACCATGCTATGAATGACGCTCTGAGGATGTACCACCACTTCAATTTGTTCAGGCGTTAAATTAAACAACCATTTCGCTTCAATCATCTCCAACCCTTTGTTCATCAGTGTTGCAGAATCAACTGTTATTTTAGCCCCCATACTCCAATTGGGATGTTGCAAGGCATGATCGCGCTTCACATTCACCAAGAAGTTGGGCTTTTTTCCTAAAAATGGTCCGCCACTCGCAGTTAAAATGATTCTTTCTATTGGGTTTCTCGACTCGCCCACCAGGCATTGAAAAATAGCAGAGTGTTCACTATCCACTGGAATAATTGGCGCTCGGTTTTCGAGGGCTTTTTGCATCACAATATCACCCGCAACCACCAAGGTTTCTTTATTGGCCAATGCGATGATTTTTCCTTTTTCTACCGCTTTTAATGTTGGTTTTAAACCAGCAAATCCTACGATGGCAGCAATCATGATATCGTAAGTGTCAAAATCAGCAACTTCTTCTAAGGCACGTTCACCGGCAAACACTTTTATGTCTGTTCCACTCAATGCCGATTTTATCTTTTCGTATTTGGTTTCATCTACAATGACAACTGCATTGGGATTAAATTCCAGCGCTTGAGCTGTTAGCAATTCATCATTGGTATGTGCAGTCAATACTTCAACATGAAAAATATCTTTGTTTCCTCTAATCACATCCAAAGCCTGTGTGCCAATGGAACCTGTAGAGCCAAAAATAGCAACCCGCTTTTGGTTTACCTCTGAAGTCATAAATGAATTGATTTAACGTTCAATAGAATCGCAATTTAATGCAATAAATATAGTAAAAGGGAAATTTGTTTGATGGGCAAATCTCCTCATGATTGATCATTTTTTTCTTATTTTGCTGCCCATTTTTCAAGGTCGACAGCAATTTTTCTGTCGTTGGACAACCGAGGTACTTTATTTTGGCCGCCCAGCTTTCCCATGCTTTTCATATAATCTACAAATCCATTTTTTTGGATGACTGTAATTTTCAATGGCGATAAAATATTTCCCCGAATGAGATCATCGTAATACACATTTAAACGACACATTTCGGCATCGATGAGTGAAGCAAAGCGATGCATGTCATCTGGTGTTTTTTCGAATTCGATAAACCATTCGTGATAGCTTTTTCCGTCGTTGTTGCTTACAAATGGCGCTACAGTAAATTCGATGAGTTGAATGCCCATCGAAGCGGAAGCAGAAAGAATAGCCGATTCCACTTCATCTGCAATAACATGCTCTCCAAATGCCGAAATAAAATGCTTGATTCTGCCACTCACAATAATTCGGTATGGCGACAATGACACAAACTTAACGGTATCGCCAATGCTATATCCCCATAAACCCGCGTTGCTGCTGATGATCAAGGCATAGTTAACCCCCATTTGCACTTCTGCAATTGTTAGTCGGGTTGGCTGATCATTGCTTATTTCATCAACCGGAATAAACTCAAAGAAAATACCACTGTTGGTATTCAACAACATCCCCGTTGATTGCAAGGAATCCTGAAATGCAAAAAATCCTTCACTCGCAGGAAACAATTCAATCGTATCAATGTGACGGCCAATGCTCTCTGTTAGTTTTGCTTTATATGGCTCATAATTTACACCGCCCTGTACCATCACAGAAAATTGAGGAAAGAGCTCTCCTATTTTCTTTCCAGATTTTTCAACCAATCGATCAAAATACATTTGCATCCATGGTGGTATTCCACTGATCAACGTCATATTTTGGTTGATGGTTTCTTCTACAATCTTATCCAACTTTTGCTCCCAATCTTCTATACAATTGGTTTCGTAGCTGGGCATTTGGTTGGACCGAAGGTATTTTGGAATGTGGTGATTCACAATGCCGCTGAGCCTACCGGTGGGAATGCCCGCAATTCTTTCCAATTCTGGCGAGCCACTTAAAAATATCAGTTTACCATCTGCAAAATCTGTGTTGCCCGATTCTGCCATGTAACACAACAAGGCATTTCTAGCGGTGTTGATGTGATTGGGTATGGAATCTTTTGTAATGGGAATGTATTTTATACCACTGGTGGTTCCGCTGGTTTTTGCAAAATATATGGGCTGACCTTTCCACAGCACATTGTGCTTCCCTTCTTTTATTTTTTCTATATAGGGCTTAAATTGCTCATAATCTCTAATGGGAACCTGCGCAATAAAATCTTGATGGGTTTTAATCGTTGCAAACCCATGATCTTTTCCAAAATCTGTTTGAGCTGCTGTTTTTATCAACTGCTTCAAAATGAGTTGTTGATCTTGTACCGCATTCAACATGTCTCTCTTGATCTGCTTCTGTACGTGTTTGGCAAATGGTTTTGCCAATAGTGATTTTATTTTCATGCGCTTAGATTACAAAATCAATGCTGATAATTTCTGATAATGAAAATGCAATTTATATAATTAAATTGAAGGAATGATTGATTAAACCGCTTCAAATGGTTTATCGGCTTTCTGATACAAAAAAAGAGCTGCGCTTTTTAGGGCACAGCTCATTATTTTAAGGTAATTAGTTGTAATCGCAGGGATTATTGTGCTACTACCGTGTATTTTTTTGTAATGAAATTAACAGTCACTTTGTAGTTTCCAGCAACTGCAGGTGTTGGAATAGCAGCTGGATCTCCACCACCACCATAGTTGGCACCCAAATCTCCACCAGCAGCATTGTCGCCACCGAATTGAGGTTGCCATTGTCCGTTGGTATTTAAGAATTTGTATAATTTACCTGGAACAAATGCCATCACAATTTCAAAAACACCATTGGTTAATTGTGTAAACTTTTGTGTTGTTGGCGGTGCGTTTGTCCAGCTTGATGGTGTTGCATCTCCAGTGATGTACAAATCGCCACCCAATGGATTGTCTTCTTTGGTTACGGTATATCTTCCTTGTTGGAAATCGAAAATCATTTTATACCAGTTGTCGCCTTGTGCAACACCGCCTGGAAAATCTTGTGGCAAGTTGTATCCAAATGAACCTGCATTTGCAGCTCCAGGAATGCTGTTGTCTTGCACACTGTATTTGTTGTTCCAGCTGCCTGCTTCAGGAAGCAATAAATATGCGCTGCTACCACTTAAATGATAAATACCCGCAAAGGTTGTTTCATCTAATTGTGTCAACTCTCTTACAGCCGGCATTGGATTAGCTTGGTTCCAACCAAAATCTGTTGCTCCACCAATGATGTACAAATGACCTGTAAATGGCAATTCCACTCTTGGCGGAATTTTGTATGGCGTAACATTCAACGCAATTACATTAGAATATAATCTTTCGTTGTTGTTGCCATAAGAAGAAATAATTCTTGCTTCTACATCATAAGCAACATTGAACGCGAACCCGAAATTCAACAAAATGTCGTTCATTTCTTTAGCTGTAAACTGCGTCGTTAAAGCGCCCATGATTTCTTTAGAAGCAGCTTTTTGAAAATTACGACCTACAGAATCAATTTGTAAAATGTATTTGATGTTTGATGAATCGGTGGCATACTTTGCATTTGTCCAATTGAAAGTAACCAAGATATTGGAAGAATCAGCGGGAAGCGGTGCCAAAGTTGTAGCACTAGCCGTTAACGCTGGTGCATTGCCATTGGCATAAACAGTAAGATCATCTACTTTGTTACATGCAGCAAAAAAAGTAATGGCTGCAATGGCGGTGATGATTGTTTTAATGAATTTCATGTGTATAATTTTATTGTTTTTATCTAGTTGATTTAATTACGCATTACTGCTGCAAGAAATTATTGTAGCGTTACAGAGAATTTTCCTCTTTGGAAATCTACTACAATTTTATACGTTCCACTTGTTGCAGGAGCTAGCATATCGCCACCTTCTGGTTTGAAATCATCGCCAGATGGATTGTTAGAATTGTTTCCACCCAAGCAACCAAATTTCGCACTCCAGTCGCCATTGTTTGGTAAGAACAAATAAGATTGTCCGCCGTTCAAATCCAACGTCAACTCATACAATGTTGGTGTTACTTGTGTAAATTCTTGAAAAGGTACAGGTACCGGATTGTTCCATCCGCCTGGAGTAGCACTTCCTACCATGAACAATTTTCCGCTTGATGGAGGAGTTACTTTTGGAGGGATAGCATACGGTGTAGCTGTAAAGCCCATTGTGTTGGATACCAATCTGCCACTTCCGTTGCTGAAAGTAGAAATCAATCTCACTTCAATGTTGTAGGTAACGTTCACACTCAATACCAATTGATTCA
>CAIQHJ010000138.1 GCA_903871575.1 uncultured Bacteroidota bacterium | reverse complement strand
TCATATCAGGATAGCTTTTGCTTTCTACGGGCATGGTGCAACGGTAGCATACGGGTCTCCAAAACCTTTGATCTGGGTTCGAATCCTAGTGCCCGTGCTAATTTTAGCATACACCATTAAATAGCAGGATAAATTTTATTCGCTTTTTTAATGATTGGTTTAAAACCTAAAAATGTTTTTTATGAACAAATTCACTGTATTCTTAAAAGAGTCTTATCAGGAGTTGATGGAAAATGTAAGCTGGCCAAAATGGGAACAGTTGCAACAATCAACCATGATCGTATTGGGCGCCACATTATTTATTACTGCAATTGTAGCATTAATGGACTTTATTGCAAGTGGCTCAATGAAATTTATATACTCTTTATTTAAGTAATTATGCAAGAAACAACAATCGTTGAAACGATAGAAACACCAGAGAAAGATTCCAAGTGGTATGTGCTTAGGGTGGTGAGCGGAAAGGAAAGAAAAGTAAAAGAATATCTCGACAAAGACATCATTAGAAATGGTTGGGATAAAATCATCAAACAAATTTTTCTTCCGGTAGAAAAAGTGTACAAAGTACTCAATGGGAAAAAAGTTATGCGCGAGCGCAACTTCTATCCAGGGTATATCATGATTGAGGTAGCGGGAAATAAACTAAATGACGACATCATTCAGCACGTGAGCAACATCAGCAACGTAATGCATTTTCTTACGGATGGTAAAGGATCAAAGGGACAAATTATTTGCTTAAGAAAATCTGAAGTGAATAAGATGTTGGGTAAAATGGATGAAATGAGCGATGCAGGTGGCGTAACCATGAGCGAGCCATTCATCATTGGAGAAACCATCAAAATTATCGATGGTCCGTTTAATGATTTCAATGGTGTAATTGAAGAAGTGAGCGACGAGAAGAAAAAATTAAAAGTACAGGTAAAAATCTTTGGCCGCGCAACACCAGTAGAATTGAGCTACATGCAGGTGGAAAAAATTGCGTAAGGATTTTAAAATAAAAAACTAAGCCCTTGTAACGAAAGTTATGAGGGTTTTTTGTTTAGGTGGGGTGGTGGGTTGACAGTTGATTGCGGATGTAGAAAACTAGAGCGATGCTTTAATGGATATTCTCGATAAAATAAATGTTTTTACATCCAAAAAAAAAGGTGGTTTCACAGCTCAGTGTTTCGCACACCATTTAAATGGTGGGTATGTGTAAGTTGGATTTTTTCTACTTGAAAAAATCGTTAATTCACCCCCAAAATTCGTTTCTTTAACAATAGATTGCTTCACCCACCATTTAAATGGTGGGTGAATGCTTTTCAAATTATTTCCTCTTCATAAAACGTCTTTTTTACTTTAAATCGTTGGGTATTTCACATCGTATTGGTTCAACCACAATTTAAATGGTGGGTATTTTTCCAAAAAAACTCATCCCACGTGCAATTTTTTAAAAATTATTATTTAGCTTTGCTGCCCCAATTAGTTCTTTAGAAGAATTTATCCAATAGGATAGGTTTGGGAGTTCTGGCCATTGTCAGGACGTTATCACCAAAAAAATTAAATTAATGGCAAAAGAAATCACCGGCTATGTGAAACTCCAATGTAAAGGAGGACAAGCCAACCCAGCGCCGCCAATCGGTCCCGCACTCGGTTCCAAAGGTTTGAACATTATGGAGTTCTGTAAGCAATTCAATGCGAGAACCCAAGACAAACCAGGAAAAGTATTACCTGTATTAATTACAGTTTACGCAGACAAATCCTTCGATTTTGTAATCAAAACCCCACCAGCTGCTGTGCAATTGATGGACGCTGCTAAAATTACTAGCGGCAGTAAAGAACCCAACCGCGTAAAAGTGGGCAAGGTTACTTGGGCTCAAATTGAAGAAATCGCTAAAGATAAAATGGCAGATTTGAACGCTTTCACTTTAAACAGTGCCATGAGCATGGTTGCAGGAACCGCTCGTAGTATGGGTTTAACTGTTGATGGAACTGCTCCTTGGGAAAATAACTAAATCGTCAACCTGTTCACACATTGAACAATAAATTTTTTTAACAATGATTACTAAAAAAAGAAAAATAGCAAACGCTAAGGTTGACGCCAACAAAGCTTATACGCTTAAAGAAGCATCTTCCCTAGTAAAAGAAATCAATACCACAAAATTCGATAGCTCTGTAGACTTACACGTTAAGTTGGGCGTTGATCCTAAAAAAGCAGATCAAGCCATCAGAGGTACCGTTTCTCTTCCTCATGGTACTGGTAAAACCAAAAAAGTATTGGTTTTGTGTACACCCGATAAAGAAGCTGAAGCAACTGCTGCTGGTGCTGATTTTGTTGGATTGGATGAATTCATTACAAAAATTGAAAGCGGTTGGACAGACATCGATGTGATCGTTGCAACCCCAGCTGTGATGCCTAAAATTGGTAAATTAGGTAAGGTTTTAGGTCCACGTAACTTAATGCCCAACCCTAAAACAGGTACCGTTACCAACGATGTTGCTGGCGCTGTAACCGATTTGAAAGGTGGTAAAATCGCATTCAAAGTTGATAAAGTTGGTATCATTCACGCTTCTATTGGTCGCGTAAGTTTCAGCCCCGAAAAAATAGCTGAAAACTGCCAAGAATTTATCAACGCCATCATCAAATTAAAACCAGCCACTTCTAAAGGTTTATACCTCAGAGGTGTGAGCATGGCTAGCTCTATGAGCCCAGGCATTATGGTAGACACAAAATCAGTTCAAAACTAAATCTCAACCGCTTGGGTTTAATCGCTCAGGGTAAAAATATTTGTTATGACAAAACAAGAGAAAAACGATGTGATTGAATTGCTGAAAGGCAAATTCTCTCAATACAATAACTTCTACATTACCGACACAGAAAGCTTAACAGTAGCTCAAATCGGTAAATTACGTCGCATTTGCTTCGACAAACAAGTTGAAATGAAAGTGGCCAAAAATACGTTGATTAAAAAAGCGTTGGAAAGCATCGATGCTGAAAAATATGCAGGTGTTTATGACTCCCTTCACAAAGTAACGGCTTTAATGTTTAGCGAAAATCCAAAAGATCCAGCTGTAATTTTAAGCGGTTTCCGTAAAGAAAACAACAAAGAAAAACCTGAATTAAAAGCAGCGTTTATCAATGGTGATGTTTTTGTTGGCGATAATCAATTGAAAGCATTAACGCAAATCAAAACCAAAAATGAATTGATTGGTGAATTGATTGGCTTATTGCAAGCACCAATCCAACGCGTGTTGGGTGCTTTGGAAAACAAAGACAATGCTTCCAAAGCAGAAGAAGCACCTGCTGCAGTAGAAACACCAGCTGTTGAAGCGGCACCTGTTGCTGAAGAAGCTGATGCACCAGTTGTTGCAGTACAAGTTGAAGAGGCTGCACCTGTTGCAGAAACACCAGCTGCTGAAGAAGCTCCGGCTCCTGAAGCACCTGCTGCTGATGATACAGCCGCACCAACTGAAGAAGCTTAATATTCTTAATTATACCTGGCCGGATGGTAACCAAATGGCACAAACAATTTTTTTAAATCTCCGCCGGAGTCAAAAACTTTGAAGGCGGAAAAAATTCAAACAAAATGGCAGAAATTAAAGCATTAGCAGAAAGTTTAGTAAACTTAACTGTAAAAGAAGTTCAAGAATTAGCAGAATTCTTAAAATCTGAGTACGGAATCGAACCAGCTGCAGCAGCAGTAGTAGTTAGCGCAGGCGGTGGCGATGGCCCAGCAGCAGCAGAAGAGAAAACTTCATTCAACGTAATCTTGAAAAGCGGTGGACCAAACAAATTGGCTGTTGTTAAAATCGTAAAAGATTTGACAGGCTTAGGTTTGAAAGAAGCAAAAGATTTAGTTGACGGCGCTCCAAAACCAGTTAAAGAAGGCGTTGATAAAGCAACTGCAGAAGATTTAAAAGCAAAATTGACTGAAGCTGGTGCTGAAGTTGAATTAGCTTAATTCTTTCTACATACTATTCTTAAAACCCCGATTGTTTCGGGGTTTTTTTATGCCCTGATTTTGAACGATCCCATTTATGCCCATTCTCGATTTGATTATTTACAAAAACCAAACAATTTTCTACAAGAAATTATGTCATTTTGTGCCCGCAAATCAAAAATCTTACCAAAATTGTAAAATTCCTTATATTATTGCTTTCAAATTGACTTTATTTTCCTAACTTCGCCGTCCTTTATTTTGGGAATGGAGTGCTGTACCCCAAACTCATCATAAAGACCCACACTAAAAAGTTTTATATTACATATGTCTGCATCTAAAACAATCGCTGCTAAACGTCACAATTTCGGAAAAGTTGAGCTTATAGCAGAACAACCCGATTTACTCGGAATTCAAATTCAGTCGTTTAAAGATTTCTTTCAACTCGAAACAACCCCCGACAAACGCAATGTGGAAGGGCTTTTCCGCGTGTTCAAAGAAAATTTCCCTATCTCTGATACGAGAAATATTTTCGTTTTGGAGTTCCTCGATTATTTCGTAGATCCACCTCGTTATTCCATTGAAGAATGTATCGAAAGAGGTTTGACCTATGCCGTTCCGTTAAAGGCAAAATTGCGCCTGAGCTGTAACGACGAAGAACACGTCGATTTCCAAACCATCGTTCAAGATGTGTTTTTAGGAAACATTCCCTACATGACACCAAGAGGTACTTTCGTAATCAACGGTGCTGAAAGGGTTGTGGTTAGTCAATTACACCGTTCTCCTGGTGTATTCTTCGGCCAATCTGTTCATCCAAACGGAACCAAAATTTACTCTGCAAGAGTAATTCCTTTCAAAGGTGCTTGGATGGAATTTGCAACCGACATCAATAATGTGATGTTTGCTTACATCGACAGAAAAAAGAAATTCCCTGTAACAACCTTGCTTCGCTCTATCGGATATGAAACCGATAAAGATATCTTGGAATTGTTTGGAATGGCTGATGAAATTAAAGCCGATAAAAAATCTTTGGAAAAACAAATTGGTAAGAAATTGGCCGCTCGCGTTTTGCGCACTTGGGTGGAAGATTTTGTGGATGAAGATACCGGTGAAGTAGTTTCCTTAGAACGCAATGAAATCATCCTTGAAAGAGATACCGTTATCGACGAATCTAACATCGCGATGATCATCGAAAATCAAGCGAAAAGTGTTTTCGTACAAAAAGAAGAAGTTAGTGGTGATTACGCAATCATCTACAATACCTTAAATAAAGATACGTCTAACAGTGAGTTGGAAGCCGTACAATTAATTTACAAACAATTGCGTGGTGCTGATGCGCCAGATGATGAAACCGCAAGAGGTATCATCGATAAATTGTTCTTCAGCGACAAGCGTTATGATTTAGGTGAAGTAGGTCGTTACAAAATCAATCGTCGCTTGGGCTTAAATTATCCATTGGATAAAAAAGTATTAACAAAAGAAGATATCATTTCCATCATCAAATACTTGGTGCTTTTAACCAATGGTAAAAGTGAAGTGGATGATATCGATCATTTGAGCAACAGACGCGTACGTACAGTAGGCGAACAATTGTATGCTCAATTTGGTGTGGGTTTGGCGCGTATGGCCAGAACCATCCGCGAAAGAATGAACGTTCGCGACAACGAAGTATTTACGCCAGTTGATTTGATTAACGCGCGTACACTCTCTTCCGTTATCAACTCGTTCTTCGGTACTTCTCAATTGTCTCAATTCTTAGATCAAACCAACCCGCTGAGTGAGATTACGCATAAGCGTCGTATCTCCGCACTCGGACCCGGCGGTTTGAGTAGAGAAAGAGCGGGCTTTGAGGTGCGAGATGTTCACTATTCTCACTATGGTCGTTTGTGTACCATCGAAACACCAGAAGGACCAAACATTGGATTGATTTCAACACTTTGCGTGCACGCAAAAATCAACGATATGGGCTTCATCGAAACGCCATATCGTAAAGTAGAAGATGGAAAAGTAGATATGAAAAAAATCACTTTCCTTAGTGCAGAAGAAGAAGATACTGCGAAAATTGCACAGGCAAACGTTGATTTAGATGCCAAAGGTCATTTCATTGAAGATAAAATCAAATCACGTCAAACTGGTGATTTCCCTATTTTAGATAAAGCTGAAGTAGAATACATGGACGTTGCTCCTAATCAAATTGTAGGTTTGAGCGCTTCCTTGATTCCTTTCTTGGAACATGATGATGCCAACCGTGCTTTGATGGGATCCAACATGCAACGTCAGGCAGTGCCATTGTTGCGTCCAGAATCACCAATTGTAGGTACTGGCTTGGAAGCAAAAGCAGCCCGTGATGCGAGAATTCAAATACATGCTGAAGGCGATGGTGTGATTGAATATGTAGATGCCAACGAAATTCATGTGCGTTACAAACGCTCTGAAACACAACAATTGGTAAGCTTTGAAGATGATTTGAAAATTTACAAACTCACCAAATTCGTTCGTACCAACCAAGAAACTTGTATCAACTTGCGTCCTGCCGTATTAAAAGGACAAAAAGTAGCGGATGGCGATTTCTTGACAGAAGGATATGCAACCAGAGGTGGTGAAATTGCATTGGGAAGAAACCTAAAAGTGGCATTCATGCCATGGAAAGGGTACAACTTCGAGGATGCGATTGTAATCAACGAAAAAGTGGTTAAAGAAGATTGGTTTACGTCTATTCATATCAGTGAGTTTGAAACAGAAGTGCGCGATACCAAATTGGGTGAAGAAGAATTGACACCAGATATTCCAAACGTAAGTGAAGAAGCTACCAAAGATCTTGATCAAAACGGTATCATCCGCATCGGAGCTTCAATCAAAGAAGGCGATATCATCATCGGAAAAATTACACCAAAAGGCGAAAGCGATCCTACTCCAGAAGAGAAGTTGTTACGTGCCATCTTTGGTGATAAAGCAGGCGATGCTAAAGATGCATCTTTGAAAGCACCAAGTGGAACTGAAGGTGTGGTAATCAACAAAAAATTATTCCAACGCGCGAAGAAAGATAAGAACACCAAAGTAAGAGAAAAAGCACAGCTGGATAAAATTGAAAAAACGCACGAGAAAAACGAAATCGACCTATTAGATTTATTGCAAAACAAACTACAAACTTTATTGAAAGATAAAACCAGTCAGGGTGTTAGCAACAACTTCGGAGAAGTATTGATTGGCAAAGGCGTGAAATTCAACGCTAAAAATTTATCTTCAATCGATATCCAAAACGTAAACCCATTGGCTTGGAGCGGTGATGCAAAAACAGATGATTTGATCAATACGTTGTTGCACAATTACAGCATCAAGTTCAATGAAGAATTGGGTAGATACAAAAGAGAAAAATTCAACATCTCTATTGGTGATGAATTGCCAGCAGGTGTGTTGAAATTGGCTAAAGTTTATATCGCTGTTAAACGCAAATTGAAAGTAGGTGATAAAATGGCGGGACGTCATGGTAACAAAGGTATTGTGGCCAAAATCGTTCGCCAAGAAGATATGCCTTTCTTGGAAGATGGCACACCGGTAGATATCGTATTGAATCCACTAGGGGTACCTTCTCGTATGAACTTGGGTCAGATTTATGAAACAGCATTGGGATGGGCTGGAGAAAAATTGGGCGTGAAGTTTGCGACGCCAATCTTTGATGGTGCTTCTGTTGATGAAATTGCTGAGAAAATTGAAAGCGCAGGTTTGCCAAAATTTGGTCATACTTATTTATTTGATGGTGAAACCGGCGATCGTTTCGATCAAAAAGCAACCGTGGGCATCATCTACGTGATTAAATTACACCATATGGTGGACGATAAAATGCACGCGCGTTCTATCGGACCCTACAGCTTAATTACCCAACAACCTTTGGGTGGTAAAGCACAATTCGGTGGTCAGCGTTTTGGTGAAATGGAGGTTTGGGCATTGGAAGCTTATGGCGCATCTAACATCTTGCAAGAATTGCTCACCCTAAAATCTGATGATATCATTGGAAGAGCAAAAACATACGAAGCAATTGTAAAAGGCGACAACATTCCAAGAGCTGGCATTCCAGAATCATTCAATGTATTGGTTCATGAATTGAGAGGTCTAGGTTTAGATCTGAAATTCGATTAATGATTGTAGTCAATCGCTGTAAACAAGATTAAAAAAAACTTTTATTATTACATAATATGGCATTCAAAAAAGAAAACCGTCCCAGAGCAACATTCTCCCAAATTACCATTGGGTTGGCTTCTCCAGACAGTATCTTGGAAAGAAGTTATGGTGAAGTCATCAAACCAGAAACCATCAATTACCGTACCTACAAACCTGAAAGAGATGGTTTGTTTTGCGAAAGAATTTTTGGACCTGTAAAAGACTACGAATGTGCTTGCGGTAAGTATAAGCGTATCCGTTACAAAGGCATCGTGTGCGATCGTTGCGGTGTAGAAGTAACAGAGAAAAAAGTGCGTCGCGAAAGAATGGGCCACATCAAATTGGTGGTGCCAGTTGTTCATATTTGGTATTTCAAATCACTTCCAAATAAAATTGGATACTTGTTGGGCATGAGTTCTAAGAAATTAGAAACCATCGTTTACTATGAAAGATTTGTTGTAATCCAACCTGGTATCAGAGCAGATAAAGGCCAAACATATGCCGAATTGCTTACGGAAGAAGAATACCTCGACATCTTGGATGCGTTGCCAAAAGACAACCAAATGTTGCCAGATGAAGATCCAAATAAATTCATCGCTAAAATGGGAGCAGAAGCTGTTCATGCCATGTTAGAACGCTTGGATTTGGATCAATTGAGTTTCGACTTGCGCAACTCAGCAGCAACCGAAACATCTCAACAAAGAAAAGCGGATGCATTAAAGCGTCTAAGCGTAGTAGAAAGTTTCCGTGATGCCAATACGAGAATCGTAAACCGTCCAGAATGGATGGTGATGCAATATATTCCAGTTATTCCACCAGAATTAAGACCATTGGTTCCATTAGATGGCGGTCGTTTTGCTTCATCTGATTTGAATGATTTATATCGCCGTGTAATTATCCGCAACAACCGTTTGAAGCGTTTGTTGGAGATTAAAGCACCCGAAGTAATCTTGCGCAATGAAAAGCGTATGTTGCAAGAGTCGATCGATTCTTTGTTTGATAACAGCCGCAAATCAAATGCAGTAAAAGCTGAAGGTGGAAGAGCATTGAAATCTTTGAGTGATGTGTTGAAAGGTAAACAAGGTCGTTTCCGTCAAAACTTGTTGGGTAAGCGTGTGGATTATTCTGGTCGTTCGGTTATTGTGGTTGGACCTGAAATGAAAATGCACGAGTGTGGTTTGCCAAAAGACATGGCCGCAGAATTGTTTAAACCATTTATTATTCGCAAACTCATCGAAAGAGGTATTGTGAAAACAGTGAAGAGTGCACGCAAATTGGTTGATAAAAAAGAAGCTATTATTTGGGATATTCTTGAAAATATTTTGAAAGGTCATCCGGTAATGTTGAACAGAGCCCCAACCCTTCACAGATTGTCTATTCAAGCATTCCAACCTAAATTGATTGAAGGTAAAGCGATTCATTTGCATCCATTGGTTACTGCCGCATTCAACGCGGATTTCGATGGAGATCAGATGGCGGTGCACGTTCCATTGAGCAATGCCGCAATTTTGGAAGCGCAATTGTTGATGCTTTCTTCTCACAACATTTTGAACCCACAAAACGGTACGCCAATTACCCTTCCTTCTAAGGACATGGTGTTGGGTCTGTATTACATCACCAAAGGAAAGAAAACCATTGGCGATGATATCGTTAAAGGGGAAGGAAAAGCATTCTACTCTGCTGATGAAGTTATCATCGCATACAACGAAAAACAAATCGACTTACATGCCAATATCAGGGTTAAAGCCAACTTCAGAAATCCTGATGGAAGCTTAACATTGAAATTGATAGAAACAACTGTTGGTCGTGTAATCTTCAACCAACACGTTCCAAAAGAAGTAGGTTTTGTAAACGCGTTGTTGACTAAAAAAGCATTGAGAGAAATTATTGGCGACATCATCAAATGGACAAGCGTACCTGCTACAGCAAAATTCTTGGATGATATCAAAACACTTGGTTTCCGTATGGCATTCCGCGGTGGCTTGTCGTTCAATATTAATGACTTGATTATCCCAGCTATCAAAGAAGAATTGGTAGAAAATGCACAAACTGAAGTAGCCGAAGTTTGGGATAGTTACAACATGGGTTTAATCACCAACAACGAACGTTACAACCAAATCATCGATATATGGAGTAGGGTTGATACGAAAGTAACCGAAACATTGATTCGTGAATTGGCTATCGATAAACAAGGATTTAACTCAGTTTACATGATGTTGGATTCAGGTGCGCGTGGTAGTAAGCAACAAATTAAACAGCTCGCTGGATTGAGAGGTTTGATGGCTAAGCCAAGAAAATCCGGTTCATCAGGTAGTGAAATTATCGAGAATCCAATCTTGGCAAACTTTAAAGATGGCCTAAGTGTATTGGAATACTTTATCTCTACCCATGGTGCTCGTAAAGGTTTGGCGGATACGGCTTTGAAAACAGCGGATGCGGGTTACCTCACCAGAAGATTGGTAGACGTTGCACAAGATGTGGTTATCAACGAAGAAGATTGTGAAACTTTACGTGGTATCGCAACTTCAGCATTGAAAGATAATGAAGACATCATCGAACCATTGAGCGATAGAATTGAAGGTCGTACTTCATTGCACGATGTTTTGAATCCGGTAACCGACGAATTATTGGTAGGTGCTGGAGAAGAAATTAGTTCAGATATAGCTAAGAAAATAGAAGATGCAGGCATCGAAACAGTAGAGATTCGTTCTGTATTGACTTGCGAAAGCAAAAGAGGTGTTTGTGTTAGATGCTACGGCAGAAACCTTGCCTCTGGTGCATTGGCTCAACGTGGCGATGCGGTAGGTATCATCGCGGCACAATCTATCGGTGAACCAGGAACGCAGTTGACCCTTCGTACTTTCCACGTGGGTGGTGTGGCTGGCTCTGCTTCTGTAGAATCTTCATTGTTAGCGAAATTCGATGGTACACTTCAGTTTGATGGATTGCGTACGGTACACACAGAAAATAACGAAGGCAAAAAAATTGCAGTTGTTATTGGACGTACCGGTGAGATCAGAAACATGGATTTGAAATCTGACAGATTGTTGAATACCATGAACATCCCTTACGGTGCGATTTTAAATGTAAAAGACGGACAAAAAGTAGCCAAAGGCGATGCGATCTGCACATGGGATCCATTTAACAACGTAATTGTAGCGGAAGCAAATGGTACCATTAAGTTTGAAGCAGTTTTGGAAGGTATTACATATAGAGATGAAGCTGATGAACAAACAGGTCACCGTGAAAAAGTGGTTATCGAAACAAAAGATAAAACCAAATTGCCTACCATCATCGTAGAAGGCAAAGAAATTAAAAAATACAACTTGCCTGTAGGCTCGCACATCGTTATCGAAGAAGGCGACGAAGTAAGAAGCGGTCAGGTATTGGTTAAAATTCCAAGAATCTTAAGCAAGTTGAAAGATATCACCGGGGGTCTTCCTCGTGTAACAGAATTGTTTGAAGCAAGAAACCCAAGCAACCCAGCTGTGGTTTGTGAAATTGATGGTGTGGTTTCTTTTGGTGCGATCAAACGTGGTAACAGAGAAATTAGTGTAGAAGCAAAAGATGGCGTAACCCGCAAATACCTTGTTCCATTGAGTCGTCAAATTTTGGTTCAAGATGGGGATTTCGTTAAAGCAGGAGCTGCATTAAGTGACGGTCAAACCGCTCCAGCAGATATCTTGTCGATTAAAGGTCCTTTCGCAGTTCAAGAATACGTTGTTAATGAAATTCAGGAAGTATATCGTTTGCAAGGTGTGAAAATCAATGACAAACACATCGAAGTGATTGTTCGTCAAATGATGCGCAAAGTAACCATCGAAGATGCAGGTGATACCAAATTCCTTGAAGGAGATACAGAAGATAGAATGGACTTTAACGTTGAAAACGATTACACCTACGACAAAAAAGTTATTACTGAAGCAGGTGAGAGCACCAAATTGAAGTCAGGTCAAATCGTTACACTTCGTGATGTTAGAGAAGAAAATTCTATTTTGAGAAGAGCCGATAAAAAATTAGTGGAATACCGCGATGCTAAACCTGCAACCTCATCACCGTTGTTGTTGGGTATTACCAAAGCATCACTCGGAACACACAGTTGGATATCAGCAGCTTCTTTCCAGGAAACAACAAAAGTATTGAGCTCTGCAGCCATCATGGGTAAAATTGATTTAATGCTTGGCTTGAAAGAAAACGTAATTACTGGTCACCACATCCCAGCAGGTACCGGCTTACGTGAATTTGAAAACATGATCGTTGGTAGCAAAGAAGAATACGAATTGCTGATGACCACCAAAGAAGCAATGAGCTTCGATGATGAAGAGTAATTCTGCAACATCTATATTCAAAAGGACATCATTTATGGTGTCCTTTTTTTGTTCGTTAAGCCTTTGGTAATTTCTGTTCAGATTGTATTGTCATACTGTTGATTCTGTTTATCTTGCCAAGCATAAATTATAAGCATGAAAAATATTTCTATTGTTATCAATGCCGTACTCATCATAGCAGTTGGCATTTTGTATTATTTGCATTTTAGTTGCAATAAATCTTGTCAAACCCCAGTAAAAAAAGCGGTTAAAGAAAGCAGGAAAATTAAAAATGATTCCAGTGCCGCTCGAATTGCTTATGTTGATTTGGATTCATTGAATGAAAGAATCAGCTTCATCAACACCAGCAGAAAAGCGTTGGAATCAGAACAAACTTCCATCGAAATGGAATGGGAAAATGCCTATAAAAATTTAGAAAACCAAAAGAACAATTTTTTGAAAAAAGGCAGCAGCATCACACAATCTGAAGCCGAAGAATTTCAGGCAATGCTCTACAAACAACAACAAGATGTTGATAACAAAAAGCAAACTGCTACACAGAAACTCAATGAAAAAAGCTACAAAATAATGGGCGACATTCAGATGAAGCTAAAAGATTATTTAGCAGAGTTCAATCAAAACAATCAATACACATATATCTTCACCACCGGTAATGGATTGGATTACATGGTGTATAAAGATGAGGCCTACGACATCACCAATGAAGTGATTGAAGGCATGAATGAAAAGATGAAATCGACAGATAAATAAATTGCAAAAGAATTGTTATCTTCAATCCCGTTGAAAATCAGCGGGATTTTTATTTTACATCATATAATTTTTTAAAAAAATGTCGGAATCTAATAACAGTTTTAAGCCCAGTTTGGGGTTGGTAGATGCAACGATGATTGTTGCAGGATCGATGATTGGCTCTGGAATTTTTATTGTTAGTGCAGATATGCTCAAAGATTTGGGAAGTGCTGGATGGTTGCTAGCAGCTTGGCTCATCACCGGCTTCATGACTTTGGTAGCAGCATTGAGTTATGGTGAATTGAGTGCGATGTTTCCAAAAGCTGGAGGACAATATGTATATCTTAAAGAAGCATATAATCCATTGGTTGGCTTTTTATATGGGTGGAGTTTTTTTGCAGTAATTCAAACCGGAACCATTGCTGCTGTTGCCGTTGGTTTTGCAAAATTTGCCGGTTATTTCTTTCCAGCTTTGGCTTGGGAAGATGTGAATACTTTCCCATTACTGGGACTAAAAATTCACTATGCACAATTGGTTGCCATCGTGTTGATTTTTTTACTTACCTACATCAATACCAAAGGCATACAGGCCGGTAAGTTGATTCAAACATTTTTCACCTCTACCAAATTAATCTCTTTGTTTGGTTTAATCATCGCTGGCTTAATTGCTTTCAAATGGGATGTATGGGAAATGAATTGGAGCAATGCCTGGTCCATGCAGCATTTAACTCGAAGCGACGCAGGCGTTATCGATTTCAAACCATTGATGAGTGGGGTGGCATTAGGTGCGATAGCCAGTGCTATGGTAGGAAGCATTTTTAGTAGCGATGCCTGGAACAATGTAACTTTCATTGCTGGTGAAATTAAAAATCCCAAGAGAAATATTGGATTGAGCTTATTCTTAGGAACCTTAATTGTTACATTCATTTACGTAATGATGAATGTGGTGTATTTGGCGAATGTTCCTTTGCAAGAACTTGCCTTTGCAAAAGACAACAGAGTAGCGTTAAGTGCATCAGAAGCGATTTTCGGAAACAGTGGCACCGTCATCATTGCCATCATGATCATGATTTCTACATTTGGCTGCAACAATGGATTGATCTTGGCAGGCGCAAGAGTATATTATACCATGGCAAACGATCAGTTGTTTTTCAAACAAGCCGGAAAGCTCAACAAAAATATAGTTCCCGAATGGGCGCTGTGGATCCAATGTGTGATGGCTTCAGCGCTTTGTCTCAGTGGAAAATATGGCGATTTGCTCGATATGGTTTCATTTGTTGTGGTGATATTTTATGTGCTCACCATCGCTGGAATTTTTATACTTCGTAAAAACAGACCAGATGCAGAACGTCCATACAAAGCTTTTGGTTATCCAGTGTTGCCCTTCATCTACATTTTAATGGGCATCAGTTTTTGCACCTTGTTAATCATTTACAAACCCCAGTTTACCTGGCCTGGTTTAATCATAACCTTGATGGGTATTCCTTTGTATTATTTCGCAGTTTCAAAAAAAAATAAAGCATAATACTGAACATGCAGCATTCTCATTTTGATGAACTTTTTCAATCATTTCAGCAGCTTAAAATTGGTGTAATTGGCGATATCATGCTCGACACGTATTGGTGGGGAAAGGTTGACCGCATTTCACCAGAAGCGCCAGTTCCAGTGGTTTCCGTTACAAAAAAAGAAATGCGAATTGGTGGAGCAGGAAACGTTACATTAAACATCAAAGCGTTGGGTGCAGCGGTGCATGCCATTTCCATTATTGGCAAAGACGAAGAAGGCAAGCAGTTAATCGACTTGATGAACCAACATCAAATCAATACCGATTACCTGTTTGCTTCCGCTACCCGTCAAACCACCAACAAAATTCGCATCATCAGCAGAAATCAACACATGATGCGGTTAGATGCAGAAATAACAGCATCTATTCTTCCAGCAGAAGAACTTGAAATCTTGAATGGGTTTCGAACCTATCTCGAAGAAGTAAAACCACAATTGGTAATTTTAGAAGACTACAACAAGGGTGTGCTTACACCATTGGTCATCAAAGAAATCATCCGTCTATGCAAGCTTCATCATGTCCTGATAGCGGTTGATCCAAAGAGAAAAAATTTTTTCGAATACCAAGGCGTGGATATTTTTAAACCCAATCTTCAAGAAGCAAAAGAAGCCTTAAACTTAATTTTGGATGACGTGCAGTTGGAAACGATGAAAGACATTCACCAGCAATTGCATGAAATGTTACATCATGATATTTCTTTTATTACGCTATCAGAAAAAGGTGTGTTTTATCAACAAGCCGATTCGTCGAGGTTGATACCTACACATATACGTTCGATAGCAGATGTAAGTGGAGCAGGAGATACGGTTATAGCTGTTGCGTCTGTTGTATATGCAGCCACAAAAAATGTAGCATTGATGGCCGAAATGGCCAATATCGCAGGAGGGTTGGTTTGCGAAGAAGTAGGAACGGTAGCCATCAATACAAATAAATTTTTGCAAGAATGCAAACGATTGTTGTTGTGATACAAAACTATCCAACAAAATTAATTGCCTACATACTTGTTTGAATTAAATAAATTTGCAAACATCATTTATTATTTAATAAAATTCATGAATCCATTTTCAATTGTAATACACGGTGGTGCTGGAACAATCGTGAAAGAAGATATGACGCCAGCGTTAGAGCGTGCATACAGCAATGGCTTGACAGCTGCCATCGAAGCTGGTTTTGAAATTCTTAAAAATGGCGGTAGTTCTATTGATGCGATCATTACATCCATCAAAATGCTGGAAGATAATTTGCTGTTTAATGCAGGAAGAGGATCGGTATTTACCAAAAAAGGTGTGCAGGAAATGGACGCCGCCATTATGGATGGGGCTAACCTAAAAGCAGGTTCTATTGCTGGTGTAAGAAATGTGCGCAATCCAATAGAATTGGCCTACGAAGTAATGGAAAACAGCAATCATGTTTTTTTGAGTGGTAAAGGTGCCAATGATTTTGCAATTAAAAGAGGATTGAAATTAGAACCAGATGAATACTTTTTCTCTCAATTTAGATACGACCAATGGAAGCATTTAAGAGACAGCGATAATTATTCATTAGATCATACGCATCAGGATTTAGATGAATTGATGAAAGATAAAAAATTTGGTACTGTAGGTGCTGTTGCCTGCGATCAAATGGGGAATATTGCAGCAGCTACCAGTACGGGTGGCATGACCAATAAAAAATATGGAAGAATTGGTGATAGTCCCATCATTGGTGCCGGAACCTATGCCAACAATAGAACTTGTGGAATCAGCTGTACAGGACATGGGGAATTGTTTATTAGGGCAGTTGCTGCACACGATGTAAATGCCTTAATGGAATATAAAAACTACACGCTTCAACAAGCCATGGATGAAGTTGTAAATCATAAGCTCATGCGAATCAACGGTGAGGGTGGTATGATTGGAGTGGATGCACAAGGCAATACCGCAATGGTTTTTAATAGTGCCGGTATGTACAGAGCAATGAAAAACAGCAAGGGAGATTTCATTGTGGGCTTTTACAAAGAAGACAATGCTTAACCCGTTTAATTAAACCTCAATTTCCTGTAAATAAATGGGTATGAAAAAATATGCAGTGATAGTTGCAGGAGGGTCGGGTACAAGAATGCAATCTGCCATTCCAAAGCAATTTCTATTGTTGCACCAACGACCTATTCTGTATTACACCATCCAACGATTTATAGAGGCATTTGCAGATATCAATATCATTGTAGTGTTACCCCAAGTACATCAACATGTCGGAGAAGCCATTGCAGCGGAATATTTCCCACATACCACAATACACTTTACTATTGGAGGTGAAACAAGATTTCATTCTGTTCAAAATGGACTGGCATTGGTAGATGCAGCATCTATTGTTTTTGTGCATGATGCCGTACGTTGTTTGTTGTCAACAGCACTTATTCAAAGATGTTATGAAGCGGCACGAACAACAGGTTCGGCTATACCTGTTCTTGCATCAAGCGATAGTGTAAGAATGAAAACAGAGAATGGCAGCAAGGTTGTAGACAGAAACACCATCTTGATGGTACAAACACCACAAGTATTCGAAAGCCATTTGTTGTTAAGTGCATTTGAGCAGCCGTATCATGCAGGATTTACAGATGAAGCTAGTGTTGTAGAAAGTTGCGGCCACGCTATAACGTTAGTAGAAGGAGAAACGCAAAATATCAAAATTACCCATCCCATCGACTTACTGATTGCAGAAAAATATTTGTCTGAATAAACAATGCTCATCAAATCCGCTTTGCTCAATATCTTAAAAAGGATGCAGCTTTACCATCCTTTGCAAACGAGATTTATATTGTGCAAGCAATTCGTCATCAAGCGCATCTATCAAATTCGATATAAAAAATATGCAGGTGAAGGGCTTCAATGCAATGTTTGTTTGAAAAGCTACAGCCAATTTGTTGCATCATATCCTTCAAAAGAAAATGCAGCGGCCATTGAAAAAAACGAGGTCATTGCCGGCTATGGAGAAAATGCTATTTGTCCCAATTGTTTATCTACGAACAGAGAAAGATTGGTGATTGCGGCATTGCAAACATTGTATACTTATGACAACTTCACCATTTTACATTGCTCTCCAGAAAAATATGTCTACCAGTTGCTATCTAACAAAGCCACTGTTGTAACCGCAGATTTGATTCCAGGGTTTTACCAACACATCGACAAAAACATTCAGTTGCAAGACCTAACGCAACTTGATTTTGAGGATGCCTATTTTGATATGGTTATAGCCAACCACATTTTAGAACATATTCCCCGGGATGATGTGGCTATTGCAGAACTTTATCGGGTACTTAAAAAAAATGGAATCGCCATCCTGCAAGTGCCCTATTCTGAAACAATAACAGCAACACTGGAAGCGCCGTTCATAGAAGATACACAGCAACAGTCGGCTTTATTTGGACAAAAAGATCATGTGAGAATCTATCAACTGCAGCAGTATATTCAAAAGTTAGTGCAGCATCAATTCACGGTAAAGGTTATGCGCTATGAATCGTTAATTTCGTTTCATAAATTTGGGATTCAGAAAGGCGAATGTTTTTTGGAAATAAGAAAATAACCTACGAAGCAATTGAATAGTTTTGGGTAAATGGTTCCAGCTAATGAAAATATAGGGCTGCTTAGCGGTTGCCCATTTCTGATAAAAATATGCGATGCCCTCCACATCAGAGCCTTCAAAATCCAATACGATATCGGTGTGCTCAAATTCTTTCATGAGTTGATGGATGAGGAAATAGTTGGCTAATTTGGATTTGCCCTCCGCCAACAAGCAAGAAGCCAAATTATATAGCCTGTTGTTATCAACGATAAACAATGCACTGGCTAATAAAGTATCTTCTTCAAAAACTGTTCTGATCAATATTTTGTTTTCTTTCTGTAGCAATGTACACAAATCGATAAATCGATTGAAATCTTCTGAACGAAATCCTGATATTCGGTGGTGATATAATTGTTGATATAACACAACGCTCGCTTCTATGTCATCAGAATTGGCATAGCGCAAATTGAATTTTTCGGCGCGTTTGATTCTTTGTTTGAGGTATTCGTTTTCAATATCTGCACTCAGAAATTGGTTGAATTGCAATAAATAATTGTTTCGCATTTCGAATGAAACGCACGTAGGTGCAGGGTTTCCGTAATTCAATGTGCATTCTGCAAACGGAAAATATTTTTTTGCTGCTGATATAAAAGCATCTACCATTTCAACGGTAATGGCGCTGGCACTAAAAATACCGCCTTGTTGAAAAAATGCAGGCTGATACAAATAGCGAATGCCCATTTTTTGCTTCCAGGTTAAGGGCATCACCGCTTCGTAATCATTCATAACCAAACCATCCCAATGGTCTGCCATATGATCCAAATAAATCGATTGTGCATATACCAAACCATTACTCGACACTGCAACACAGTTGTTCCATTTTACTTTATCTATCAGCTGATATGGTATAAATGAAATCTGCATATCAATAAGGAATCTGTCCAATTGCAGGTAACGATTGCCACCTGAATTTTTGGATGTCAATGCTAAATGATATTTTTCTTAGAAATGTTTTTTCAGTAAGGGTAGATTGTACATAGGTTGTAAATGACTTTGAGTAAACAAGTGGAATGTAGATGTTGAGCAGATTGTTCAGTAATGACAATTGCAATCCAGCATTGTACAATAACTTTTCGGTAGGCGGATTGATACCCCAAGCTTCGCCGTAAGTGCCCAAATCTGCAAACAATTTCAATGGAATTTTTACTGGCAATATAGAAAGCGGGTTAATTTTATCTGGAATGGTTGAAGTGAAATTCACAGCGCATAGCCATTTGTCTGATTTGCCAATTTTGCTGCTCAATAAGTCTGTTCTTATTTTAAATGCGCCATCTTTCATCATCATTTGTTGATTCGAAAATCCTTCAAATTCATTTCTGCCAACAAAATAATTGCTATAGGTGTAGTCTTCGAAACCATTGGCGCCACTCATGTTTAGGTGATATCTTTCTGTTTCAAAAGTTGTAAGGGTTGAGTTGTTTTGGGTATACAAGAATTTACCTGCAAACGCACGAACAGACAAACCGCCCCCTTTTGAATAATTGAAAAAATAATCTCCCGTTACACCCATTTTCATCCAGTAGTCAGCTTGTTCAATGCTTGCATTGAAATGATAAGGATAGAGCACTCTGTCATTGCGGAAGTCGAATTGTAATTGGTTTAGGTAACGTTGTTTTGTTGGGTAACTGATGTAATCCTTTTG
>CAIQHJ010000137.1 GCA_903871575.1 uncultured Bacteroidota bacterium | reverse complement strand
GAACAAGCAGGTAGAGTGTAAGTAAGTATCACTTTTCCTGCGGCACCATTACCCCCAACTCTAGCAGTTGTGCTTGTACTTGCTGCTCTAGCACCAGAACCTCCGCCTCCAAGAGCAGTTGCATTTGTTCCGACAGCATTTCCACTTGTTAAACCTGCAGCGCCTGCACCACCAGTATATGTACCTGTACCTGCAGTACCGGCAGTTGTACCTGATGCTGTCCCACCAACACTTCCAGATCCTGCACCACCACCTCCGGCACCTGAGTTTGGTGTTATTGTACTAGCTGCACCAGCACCTCCACTGAAAGCTGCAGCTGAGGGAGTACATGAAGCACTGGCTCCACCAGCACCTCCACTCATTGCTGTAGCACTAGCTGCAGTATGAGCAACGCCACCACTTCCACCAACAGCCACTATAGATGTAGAATTAAATGTAGAATTACCACCAGCTCCTCCATTCGCAGCAGAAGCCCCAGCTCCTCCAGCACCAACAACTATAACATACGTTGTACCCGGTGTAACTGAAACAGAACCTGTAGTAAATGCACCACCGCCACCGCCACCGCCAGCTCTGTTTACTCCAGTTATATTTATACCACCACCGGCGCCACCGCCACCCCAGGCTCTTACGGTTACCGATGTTACACCAGCAGGACAAACCCAATTGTAACTACCTGCTGTAGAAAATGTACTATCTAACTGCGCCATCAATTCAGTACTGCTACTGAAAATGAAAATCAGAAAAAACAAAACAATACCTCTTAAGAATTTTGAAATTTGTGGAGTGACTGAAAATACCATGGTGTTTTTTTTTAAAATTAAAAGCTCTATTTTTTTATAACTAAGTCGATAATGTGAAATCCTATAGATACTTGTGTATCAATACTTCAATCTAAAAACATATTGAGTGTTGGTGAAAAAATATGCTTAAAAATTAATTTTTAAAATGAGAAATAACTTCATTCTTAGGTAAAAAACCTTGAATAATCTAAGCGTTCTAAGAGTGCTAAAAAGTTCGGAGGTGAACTTCAAATAGGATTATTGTTTTGTTGGGGATTAGAATCGCTTCAAATTAATTCTTTGTTAAGAAAATTCAAAATTTTTTAGCCTCTAATTTTCATATTTGAAAAGAAATTGATGAATGTGGTAGCGTAAATTTTAATAAGAACGTTTCCGGAAAAATACAAGTAAAATAAAAATTCAATCTGTTTTTGGTGATGATAATGCCAATCCAGTACCCAGAATCTCTCAAAAAAAAGCCCACGCCAATTAAGGAGGAGGCTGAAAATATAAACGTTTGGTGTTTGGTGTTTGGCGTTTGGCGTTTGGCGTTTGGTGTTTGGTGTTTGGCGTTTGGCGTTTGGTGTTGAAACGGTTTATCCAGCCTATCTAGCTTATCAAGCCTATCCAGCATATCAAGCTTATCAAGCTTTATCCAGCATATCAAGCCTATCCAGATTTATCCAGCATATCAAGCCTATCCAGCTCTATCCAGCCCTATTTCATCTTTTCTCTCAAACCCAATTCTAGAGCGGCTTTGGGAACCACTAAACTAATGGTGTTTATAGCGAAATAAGACTCTGAAACATGCACATATCCGCCATATGGACCAACCTCGCCCCATGAATTTTTGACTATAAAAAACGTTTTGCCTTCTTTGGATTTTTCTATGCCCACGATGTGCATCAAATGATCATCTTGCGTGGTTAAATTTTCGAACAATTGTTGTCGGATGGTTGCACTGTATGGTTCCTCTTTTGTATCGGGATTTGCAAAAGCATTGTCTACATTTTCTGTTGACTTGATGTTCAAGGCCATTCCCCTTTTTCCATTAAATCCATTATTGCTCACATCGGTATCCCATAAAACAGTATATCCACTGGCAATTGCACGCTTCACCATTTCTATCATTTCTTGAAGTGGTATATTAAAATAACTACCGTTGCTAAAATTATCGGGCACTTCCAACACGAATGATTGGTACATCGGATGGTGTGTAAATGAAGTGATGTTTACATACTCATCTGCATTGAATTTAAGCACATTTTTAGCAAAGGTTTGCGGTGTAAATTTTTGCCCATTATATAAAAACACTTCTGGTAAAGGCCCCATGTATTGATCTAAAATTTTATTGTATCCAGGCAACCAATCTGCTGACAATGATTTTGATTTTGTTTTTAAAGTACTGTCCAAATATTTATTCAATGCTTTAAACATCATTTCATGGTCGTATACTTTCTCACCTTTTGCCAATCCATTATACGCCTGTTCAGTTACCGTTCCATAAGTTGCTATGGCTCTCATCAAATCGTGGCCTAGCGCGCCTTCGCTAAATTGTGCATGCCCTTGGCGGAGCACATAATTTTTTGCCTTCTCTACATACAGATTTCTCACTGCAAACATTTCACTGATATCATAAGCACCCAATCTGTTTTTGTAAACTTGACTTTCAACCAATGAAGTGGCAGAAAACGACCAACAAGTGCCGGTTCTTTCCTGATCTTTTACTCTGGTACAAAATTGTTTCTTCCCATCTACAAAACCACTACCCGATATCGCTTTAATACCTGTTGGATCTGGTGATGTTTCGAGTTTTTCATTTTGTGCAATAACACTGCATGCCATACCAAATCCCAAAAGGACTAAAAGAAATCTTTTCATATTTTTTTTGATTTTTTAATACGTCAACGATACATCAAATGTTTCTTCTGCATAACCCAGTTCATCTGCTGCTGCGTTGCTCAAACGGATGAGCACCCCTTTGTTTTGTTTTAGATCCGGAATTACGTCTAACACCTTTGCATAAACGAACTTTTGATTGGATGGATTGGTTATTTTGATAATGGTTCCTACTGAAGCGTTGTTGTGTAAACAATAATATCTTCCATCATCCCATCCACTCGTACTTTTGAATGGTGCACCGGTTCCGTTTTCTGTTTTCGACACGCCCTTTGCAATTTGATTGTTGTATAATGTTTTGAAAAAACCACCATTAAAATTCCTTGTTGAAGCATTTGATTTCTCTGGTGTTTCTGTTGCTGGCTTTACAACTGGGGCTGTTGTAACAATTGGTGCTGTTGTTGGTTGCGCTGCAACAGGTGCAACAACTGGCACTGGCTTTGGAGCTGGTTTTTCTGTAGAAGATTTGTATCCCACAATCAAATTCATGCCTTCGTTTAAGCCATCTGTAGTAAGGTTATTCCATTTTTTGATGTTGTCGATGGTAGCGCCTTCATATTTTGTAATGATCTGAAACAATGTTTCTTTCTTTTGAACTTTATGATACATGGGCGTAAGTCCTTTGGGAGTAACTGCTGGCGTTGTGGCAACTGGCTTGGGTTTTTCTACCACTGGTGTTGGCTTCACAACTGGAGCTGGAGTTTCAACAGTATTCTTTTTTTCTGGAGTTGATGCGGTTGTTGTGGTTTCTGATAATGGAGCCATGGTGGTCTTCGCAGGAATTTTCAACACTTGACCAATTTTTACGCCCGTTTCAAAAGCGATATTGTTGTATGCAGCCAATTCTCTTGGATGAACATTATACAAGCGACCTATTGAAAACAATGATTCTTTAGGACCAACTGTATGCGATTTTTGTGCAAATAAATAAGTGGGAAGGCAAAGGAGAATAAAAAGTAGTTTTTTCATTTTTGTTCAGGTTTAGGTTTGGTTCATCAAGTAAATCCCGTTT
>CAIQHJ010000136.1 GCA_903871575.1 uncultured Bacteroidota bacterium | reverse complement strand
CGTGCTGGACAATTGGTGTTGCAGGTGATGCACCATATCTTGCCGAACGGATATTTGAAGATCACCCAATTGGGCAGTAAGGACAACGCAGATTTTAGCAATACAGAGATCTACCACAAGCAGATGAGCGTGCTCCCTTATGCTTCTTCGGTAAGTGGGGTTGTGATAAAGCCCACGCAGGAGGGCGTAATCAAGCACAAGGCCCTAACGGCTATGGAAGAACAAACCAACATGCAGCTGAATCAAATCAGAAAGCAAATAGAGCTGCTTGCCTTGCAGGCGCAGGAAATACAAAAGCGGAAGGAACTTTCTATGATGGTCTATACCGCCAAGCTTTCCTTTAAACCAATTATTGGCCAAACCTATTTCCTATACTCCAAGCAGGACGACAGTTTTGTGCTGTCCATGATATCGCCCGCGGAATGGGGTGGAAACGGCCCTTTCAAGTCGTTCGAAGGTGCGGTTCGACTGCTGGCCGACCATACCTGGATGGAGATGTAAAAGCAAGTAGAAATCAATCGAGTTCGAACTTGGAAATAGGGGTAAAAAAAGGAATTGCAATTTCTAAAAAAGCCAGTCAGTTGTGGGTTTCAAGCGATTATAGTGATAAGCAACGATTGCAATATTTGATATACGCCGATGGGATTTATTATTATTCTTTGAAAGTTTACTTTGCTGAATGCTCTTCTAAAATTTCTTTCACAAAAAAATGTAAATCGGGGATTTTATTTTCAATGATGTCCCAAAAAATATCATAATCAATTCCGAAATAATGGTGAATAAATTGATTTCTAGTAGCTGCCATTTTTCTCCATTCTATGTGAGGGTAATCTTTTTTAAATTCATCATCTACTTTATTGGCTGCTTCACCAATAATTTCTATACTTCTTTCCAGTGCTCTAACTAATACTTTATCATTAATAACTTGATTCGAATCTTTCCCATTTGTGTGGGTAGTAATAAACGCACATTCATCAAAGATGTGTTTTATGAGCTCAATATTAGATACCGACATTTTCAACTTGTTTTAAAATGTGTGGACCAATATATGGGCTTAAGGATTCTTTGGTAACTAATTCTATTTTTCTACCTGTAAGCTCTTCTAAATAAAAAGCCAATCCAATATAATTATCGTAGGTTTTTTGATGAGGTAAAAAATCAATCAAGAAGTCGATGTCGCTATCCTTATTAATATTTTTATTTGAAACAAAGGAGCCAAATAAGCCAAGTTCTTTTATCCCAAAAGATTTGATGGTATCTCTGTTTTGAAACAAGAGATTTAATAATTCTGGTTTTGTTTGAACTAGCGAACTCATGTTACAAATATAACATAAAATCAAAGAATTGGTAGTGCGTGCATTTTATATGTTGTTTTAAGAAACAAATATTATTTTGTAAAAAAACAAAGTGGAGCTGGCGGGAATCGAACCCGCGTCCAAACATATTCGCCATAAGCCTTCTACATGTTTATTTACGCATTGATTGTCGGGGAAAAGCAGGGGCATAACAAACCAACTTTTCTCTTAGGAGGATATTCTTAAGTTATCGTCACACCATTCGATAACAGCAGCCTATGTTTGTTTTGAGTCGGCGGCGGAGCATGGTAATAGGCGAAACCTGCTCGGCGGCCCGAATGGATGCTAATCTATCGATTAAGCAGCCATGGCATACGAAGTATTGCCATTTGAAGTTTGAATATTCAGATTTAAGTGCTAATTATCCAACGCACTACATGCTTATACTTACAAAGAGCTATGCTGTCAAAACCGGTCAGCCCCGAGTTGTTAACTTAGGTAAAGTTATTGAATAAATTCTGTACTTTTTTGTTTTTAGATTTGCTACAGTTAATTTTCGTAAGTGCTTTATTTCATTGTCAATTGATATTGAAACTATTTTACTTTTCATTTCATTCTCAACTAAATTTAAGCGTATAAAAAAAACCGAATGCCAAAGGCATTCGGTTTTTAAATGGAACAACAATTTTAATTATTGAACAACAATTTTCATTGGGTTTTCCAATTTTCCATTTCTTATTAAGCTTAAAAAATAAATTCCCTTTTTGTAAGTGGTTGTATTTATTTTCAATGCTTGATTCCCTAAATCATATTTTCTGTTTGATTTATAAACGATTTTTCCGCTTTCATCAATAATGTTAATAGCAATTTGATCAAGCGCCTTCGTCATAAAGTTGACAGTAAATAAATCACTTGTTGGGTTTGGATATACCTCTGTTTCATAGTTAAAAGTTGATTCGTTATTTGTGATCACCGCATCACCTTTACCAGTTACATTTAAATTTACATTTTTTGTTGTGGCAACAGATGATCCGCAACTGTTATTTGCTTTTACTGAAATAACAATTGTAGAACTTGTAGCTGTGTTGAAATTAACTTTTACACTTGTTCCAGTCGTTGATCCTATAAACGAAGCTCCGCCAGTGATAGACCAAGTATAGGAAGTTGCGCCACTTACTGCTGAAATAGAATAAGTAACTGATGATTGACTTCTAGTGCAAGAAATACTTCCATTAATACATACAGGGCTTGCCAATAGTGCTGATACATTTAATGTGCTTTCAGAACTTGTCCCACAAGAATTAGATGCGGTAACACTTATTGTTCCTGTTCCAGAAAAACTTGGTCCATAATTTACTTTAATGCTTCTAGTTCCTGCACCACTTGCAATTGTAGCGCCCGAAGGTACAGTCCAATTGTATGAAACAGCTCCTGCAACAGCTGCTACAGAATATGTAATACCCGTTTTGTTACAAAGTCCTATTGCTGTGCCAGTAATTGTACCTGGTTTATTTGGAGCATTTAATTTCGAAATGCAAATTGATCTTGCAACACAACTAACACCAAAACAATTGGATGCTTTAACAGAAACTGTACCAGTCGTAAATGCACTTGTAACTGTTATAGTAATGCTGTTTGTGCCTTGACCCGTTGTAATTGAAATGCCTGTACCGGTAACTGTCCAATTATAACTGTCAGCTTTCACGACATTTGCAATAGAATAGATGTAAACGCCTGGTGTGCAAAATGAAATTGGTCCTGTAATTACCCCTGGAGTTGCAGGAATGGCAGTGATAGCCGTCAAAGATTTTACAGACACAACGCTTGATCCACAATCATTGTTCGCTGTTACTTTGATCAATCCTCCACAAAAAGTTGTTCCTGTTGCAACAGTGATGCTATTGGTTGTTGAAGATCCTGTCATGCCAGTTGGTAAAGTCCAGGTATAAGAAGTTGCCGTTTCAACAGGTTCAATAGAAAATACAATTCCAGTTTTGTTTCTGCAAACTAAAGCTGGACCATTGATAGCGCCTGCAATTGGAGCAGTTCTAATGGTAAGGTGTAAGTAAGCTGTATTGGTACATCCTGCATTTGTTTCACTAACAAAAGTTTTCGTTCCTGAGGTAGTATAGGTGGTGCCATTCCAAGTAAAACTATTGCAAACAGATGCAGTTGTATCTGAGGTGGTGCTGTAATAAATAGTGATATTGCCTGTAACCACAGAGTCGCACCCATTCACTGTTTGATAAGTATATGTATAAGTTCCAGTAGAAGTTACAACCGTTCCCCAAGGCAACGAATAAGAACCACAGGCTTCATAATCAAATGATGAATTGGTTGAGCTGTTAATCGTAACATTTGCAGTAACTACAGAATCACAACCATTTACTGTAGAATAGGTATATGGATAAGCACCTGAAGATGTTACCACTGTGCCCCAAGGCAAAGTATAGCTGTCGCAGCCTGAAGCATCAAAGCTTTGTGTAGCAGGTTGATTGATGGTGATGTGCGCAGTCACAACAGAATCGCATCCATAAATGGTTTGGTAAGTGTAAGTATAATCGCCTGATTCATTTGCTGTAACTGACCAAGGTAGATTATAACTAGAGCAACCTGCATCAGAAAATTCAGAAGTAGCGGCTTCGTATTTGGTAAAGTTGATAAATAAAATACTATCACATCCAGCAGCACTTGCATTTGGGAAAGTTTGACTGTAATTGCCAGTGTTCGTGTATTCAACACCGTTAACAATAATTGCACTGCAGGATGAGGTATCCAATTCAGTTGCTGCATAGCCAGAAATTACAGATACGCTGTCTTTAACCGTATTGGCATTAAATGCTGTAGCCACAACTAGATTATTAAATGTTCTTCCTAAAATAGGAGCATTCACTGTTGCCGTTGCAACAATTGTTACAGATTGGTCGGCAATCATGTTGCCAACATTATACGTGATTATTCCATTGCTAAAAGAAGCTTCTTGTGGAGATACAATTTGAATGTTAGAATAGCCAGAAGGGTAAGCGTCTCTAATGACAACATTGGTTGCATCGAAATTGAAATCTCCTCCTGTATTCGTCACCGTGGTTGTTAGTGTTACTGTTTCTCCAGCACAAACACCTGCATTTGAAGAAGTTTTGGTGATTTGTAAAGTAGTGCCACAAATCGCATTAACCGCAGCAGTTAAATTTGCCGCTAATTCTTCGTATGGTGGAGTGGTGTAATCCGCTACAAGAATGTTTGAAGAGCCACCAAACTCATCCTCACCTGAAATGGCTTTGATATTTGGTAAATCAATTCCATCACCAACACCAACAACAAACATGTGTTTGCCTTGAGATTTTACAAAATTTGCTTTAACTACAGCTGCATCTAAAGCTGCTTGAAATGTAGCAGCACCTCCAATAGAAATAACGCCACCATTGGGATTATTGTATGCAGTGGGATAGCCATCAGTGAAAAACACAATTAAATCAGCGGCATTGTTTGAAACGTCATTTAATGCGTCTTCCCAATTAGTTGCGCCAGAAGGAGCGTATGTTTGACTGTTATAGCTAGAGTATAAGTAAGCATTCAATCTGGTCATGTATGAATTGTCAACAATCGTTGAACCAAGGTTTACAATTCTTGATTCTGTACTAAATTCAATAATTTGAAGTGAAGCACCTGAATTTAAAATTGCATTTCCTAGCGCTTGAACACCTTCTTTTACAATATTGGTTGAACCGCTAGCGGCAATTGACCCAGATTCATCCAAAACAAAAATGATTTTTAAGTCGCTGCAAAGTAAAGTAGTTGGGATGTTGGGATTTGAACTGGAAGGAACCAAACTTCCATTTGGCTGGTAGTCTTTAGGACTTGCTTCAGCTTCGGGTTCATAGCTCGTTTGAGAAAAAGATTGTGAGCTCATAAGTAAAAAGAAAAACAAACTAAAGATTGTTTTTCCTAACAACAGCAGCAAGTGTAGCTTCTGTGCAGGTGTTTTTTGGATGGTCATGGTGTTTTTATAATTTTTAATTAACAATAAATCAAATATAAGTTAAAATCCTATTTCGATGTATTGCGCATGTGAATTTAATATTACTTTTTTTGAACATTGATACGCGAATTATTCACATCTATTCAGATATCATTCAAAAATGTTTTAACGTTTCACTTTCTCACTCAACCCCCAAAAACCAACCCTCAAACGCCAACCCCCAAACAATAAACTACAAACAATTATCTTTGCCATCCAATTATGAAGTACATCAACGAAATCAACAAGCGCAAGACTTTTGCCATCATCTCTCACCCTGATGCCGGTAAGACCACTTTGACCGAAAAATTTCTCTTGTTTGGCGGTGCCATCCAAACCGCAGGTGCTGTAAAAAGCAATAAAATAAAAAAACACGCCACCTCCGATTTTATGGAAATAGAACGACAAAGAGGTATTAGTGTGGCCACCAGTGTGATGACTTTCGAGTACAAAGACCATTTGATTAATCTTTTAGATACTCCCGGCCATAAAGATTTTGCCGAAGATACCTATAGAACCCTCACCGCTGTGGATAGTGTAGTCCTTGTTATCGACAGTGTAAATGGTGTGGAGCCGCAAACCAGAAGGCTGATGGAAGTTATTGCCATGAGAAAAACACCCGTGATCGTTTACATCAATAAAATGGATCGCGATGGCAAAAACAGATTCGACCTCTTGGAAGAAATTGAAAACGAATTGAAGATTCAATTGCATCCCATGACCATTCCAATCAACAGCGGGAAAGACTTTAAAGGCGTGTACGATTTACATGAAAAAAGTTTGGTTTTATTTACTGCCGGCACAAAAGCGAATGATGATGATGTATTGGAAATTAGCGACTTAAATAGTTCTACTTTAAATTCAATGATAGGTGAAGCCAATGCCAACACCCTAAGAGAAGATGTGGAATTGATCGACGGCGTTTATGGCGAACTGAACGTAGATGATTATCTTTCGGGACATACCGCGCCCGTATTTTTTGGGAGCGCCGTTAATAATTTTGGGGTTAGAGAGATGCTCAATACCTTCATTCGCATCGCACCAACACCGCGACCAAGAAGCACCACAAAAAGAGATGTTAAGCCCGAAGAAGATAAGTTTAGCGGATTCATTTTTAAGATTCATGCCAATCTCGACCCTAAACATCGCGATAGAATTGCATTCTTGCGCGTATGTAGCGGAAAATTTTCTAGAAATACTTTTTACAAACATGTGCGCCTCGAAAAAGAAGTGCGTTTTAATAACCCGTATAGCTTCTTAGCCCGACAAAAAGACGTGATTGAGGAAGCTTATCCTGGGGACGTGGTTGGGTTGTTTGATACCGGAAACTTTAAAATTGGAGATACGCTCTCTGAAGGCGAGCAGTTTTTCTTTACCGGTATTCCAAGCTTTTCTCCTGAAATATTTAAAGAGGTATCTAATAAAGACCCTATGAAAACCAAGCAGTTGGAAAAAGGATTGCTTCAGCTTACCGATGAAGGTGTGGCTCAATTGTTTACGCAGTTTGGAGGAAATAAAAAGATTATCGGTTGCGTAGGTGAACTTCAATTTGAAGTTATTCAATACCGACTTTTGCAAGAATATGGCGCTTCTGTACAAATGAATAGTCTTCCTTTTTACAAAGCTTGTTGGCTCACCAGCAAAGACCCGAAAAAATTAGATGATTTTACCAAATACAAACAAGCCAATATTGCGGAGGACAAAGATGGAAATGTAGTTTACCTTGCTCAAAGCGAATGGTTTTTAAATACCGAGATATCCAACAATCCGGATATTGAGTTTCATTTTACTTCTGAAATACACAAATGATTTTGTTCAATGTGTTCAATGGTTTAAAACGTTCAAGCGGATTAATTAACCATATAAACTTTTCGAACTTTTGAAACGTACAAAACTCATTTACATTCCAACATAATTGTGCGGTGTGATTCCCTTCAATTCCGCTTTTAATGCAGCTGAGATTTTCAATTTTGAAATAAAAGCATGAACCGTCTTTTTGTCAATAATTTGTCCTCTGGTCAATTCTTTCAATGCCTCGTAAGGGGCAGGGTAGTTTTCCCTTCTTAATATTGTTTGAATGGCTTCTGCAACCACAGCCCAGTTGGCTTCTAAGTCGGCCTTTAATTTAGCTTCATTTAGAATCAGTTTGCCCAATCCTTTTTCAATGGATTTGATTGCAATGATGGTATGCGCCATAGGAACACCAATGTTTCTTAAAACGGTACTGTCTGTTAAATCTCTCTGCAATCTGGAAATAGGCAACTTGGCGGATAAATATTCTAAAGTAGCATTGGCTAAACCCAGATTTCCTTCTGCATTTTCAAAAT
>CAIQHJ010000135.1 GCA_903871575.1 uncultured Bacteroidota bacterium | reverse complement strand
CGTCCAAAAGGTTACATGCGTCATTTCGGCTTAAGTCGTTTAATGTTTCGCGATATGGCTTTGGCCGGTAAAATTCCAGGTGTGAAAAAAGCAAGCTGGTAAGGTTGGATAAGCTGGATAAAGCTGGATAAAGCTGGATAAAGCTGGATACTGGATGTGGAAGCAGGATAAAATTTCACAACAAATAAATTCTAAATCAATTAACAGAAATAACAATGGTAACTGATCCAATTGCAGACTATTTAACAAGAATTCGCAACGCACAGATGGCTAATCACCGTATTGTAGAAATACCTGCTAGCAATTTGAAAAAACGCATTACCGAAATTTTGTACGATAAAGGATACATCTTAAAATACAAATTTGAAGACGATAGCAAACAAGGCTTAATCAAAATCGCTTTGAAATATGACCCGTCAACAAAATTGCCTGTTATTCAAAGCTTGGAAAGAATCAGTCGCCCAGGTCTTCGTACATACGCAAAACCAGATGAGTTTAAGCGTGTAAGAAATGGCTTAGGCATTGCAATCGTTTCAACATCAAAAGGTGTGATGACAGATAAAGAAGCTAAAGCACAAAATGTTGGCGGAGAAGTTCTTTGCAGCATATTCTAATCATAAAATTGCCTTAAGCCTTCTATACATGGCTGACCGCAGACAACAAGTTTTTTTAAAAATAAATACAATTATACCATGAGTCGTATAGGTAAAAAACCGGTGGAAATTTTAGCAGGCGTAACCATCGCTGTAGGCAGCGATAACGTAATCACTGTTAAAGGACCAAAAGGAGAATTGAAGCAAGCCATTGACAGAGACATTACTGTTGAAGTCGTAGACAACACGGTTTTATTTTCTCGTCCAACTGATCAAATTCGCCATCGCGCTATGCATGGTTTATATCGCTCTTTAATCAGCAACATGGTTAAAGGTGTTACTGAAGGATTTAAAAAAGAAATGGAATTGGTGGGTGTGGGTTATAAAGCAGCCAATACCGGAAATATCTTGGATTTAGCATTGGGATATTCACATAACATTTTGTTTGAAATTCCAAAAGAATTGAAAATAACCACTGTTCAAGAAAAAGGTAAGAACCCAATTATTTCTTTAGAAAGTATCGACAAACAATTGTTGGGTCAGGTTTGTGCTAAAATCCGCAGCTTACGTAAGCCAGAACCATACAAAGGAAAGGGTGTTAAATTCGTAGGTGAAGTATTGAGAAGAAAAGCTGGTAAGTCGGCTGGTAAATAACAACAGTTGTTGAAATAAAATTGTAAAAGAACTTCCGGCAGCATCGGAGGTAAAAAATAGAATAAGATGAATAACAAATCAAGTGCAAGACAGAAAATCAGATACCGCATTCGTAAGAAAGTTATCGGTACCACAACAGCTCCCCGTTTGAGCGTTTTCAGAAGCAACACCGATATCTATGCGCAATTGATTAACGACGAAACAGGAACAACCATCGTTGCTGCTTCCTCTAAACAAAAAGATATCGCTGCTCAAAAAGCACCGAAAATTGATAAAAGCAAAATGGTTGGTGAAGCAATTGCCAAAAAAGCAATGGAGCTTGGATTTACAAAAGTTGTATTTGATCGTAGCGGATATGTATACCATGGCCGTGTGAAAGCAGTAGCTGAAGGTGCAAGAGAAGCTGGATTAAACTTCTAATCATCCATTCAACAGACAATAAAAACCAGATTTATTTCAATAATCAAACAGCATAAATGTCAAACGTAATTTTAAATAAAATGAAAGCCGGCGACCTCGAATTGAAAGAGAAAGTGGTTGCCATCAATCGTGTTGTTAAAACAACCAAAGGTGGTCGCGCATTCAGTTTCTCTGCTCTAGTTGTAGTAGGTAATGAAGCAGGCGTAGTTGGTCATGGTTTAGGAAAAGCAAAAGAAGTACAGGAAGCCATCACCAAAGGAATCGAAGATGCAAAGAAAAATCTTATCAAAGTACCAGTAATGCATGGCACTATACCACACGAACAGTTGAGCAAAGAAGGCGCAGCTAAAGTGTTGATCAAGCCAGCCGCTCATGGTACAGGTGTTATCGCCGGAGGTAGCATGCGCGCCGTATTGGAATTTGCTGGAATCACAGACGTATTGGCAAAAAACTTGGGATCTGCTAACCCACACAACGTGGTTAAAGCAACCTTCAAAGCTTTAGCAAGTTTACGTGAACCCATCTCTGTTGCCAAAACAAGAACAGTAGCATTGAAAAAAGTATTTAACGGGTAATTTAATTATCTATAAAAGTATTCAAATGAAAAAGATTAAAGTAACACAAGTTAAAAGTGTAATCGATAGATCAGAACGCCAAAAAAGAACCATGATCGCATTGGGCTTGAAAAAGATGAATGCATCAGTTGAAGTAGAAGCTACTCCTCAAATATTAGGAATGGTTACTAAAGTAAACCACTTGGTTAAAGTAGAAGAAATTTAATTTCTTCCACTGCTGGATATGCTGCAATCGCTCCATGTCCTCTTTTTTTCAAATTATTTATTCATAGCGAGGGGCGATTCCCCGTAAGTTAAAAATCAAAAACATGAAATTACATTCATTAAGACCAGCAAAAGGCGCCACTCACAAAGAAAAACGTTTGGGCCGTGGTGAGGCAAGTGGTAAAGGTGGTACATCTACAAAAGGTAACAAAGGTGGACAAAGTCGTGCCGGTTATAAGAGCAAAAAAGCCCACGAAGGTGGACAGATGCCAATCCAACGCCGTGTTCCAAAACGCGGATTCACCAACATCAACAGAGTAGAATTTAAAGTAATCAACATCGGAAAAGTTGATCATTACGCAGAAAAATATGGCATCACAGAATTCAGTTTGCCAAACCTTTACATGAATGGTTTAATTGGCCAAACAGATAGCGTAAAGATTTTAGGTAATGGAGAAATTAAAGGAAGCTACACCTTTAAAGTAAACGCCATCAGCGACAAAGCTAAAGCAGCTATCGAAGCAGCTGGCGGAACAGTTGAAATAGTGAAATAATTACCCGATATTTGCACGACGTACTTTAAGTGCGTCTTTTCTTTTTTGAAAAAATAAACATTTTAAATTCCGTGAAGAAATTCATAACCACATTAAAAAATATCTGGAGCATTGAAGAATTGCGCAGCAAAATCATCTTCACCATCGTACTCCTGTTTATTTATCGTATCGGTTCATACATTGTGTTACCTGGTATTGATCCCAATAAATTACAAAATTTAAGCGATAGCGCCAGCAGTGGCGTTTTGGGCTTACTCGATGCTTTTGTGGGTGGCGCTTTCTCTAAAGCATCCATCTTCGCTTTGGGTATTATGCCTTATATCTCCGCATCTATCTTCATGCAATTGATGACCATCTTGGTTCCTCAAATGGCGAAAGTTCAAAAAGAAGGAGAGAGCGGTAGAAAAAAAATCAACCAATGGACTAGATACCTCACCGTATTGGTAACTGCTTTCCAAGCTGCTGCCTACATCGGTTATCTTAAAAGTCCTTCTAACGCGGAAGCCCTTATCGCAGCATACAGCAGCTTTTTCTGGGTTTCTACTGTAGTTATTCTTACTGTAGGTACCTTATTTGTAATGTGGTTGGGAGAAAAAATTACCGACAAAGGATTGGGTAATGGTACTTCTATTATCATCATGATCGGTATCCTCGCTCGTTTCCCTCAAGCATTCGGACAAGAATGGTCGGCTCGTTTCGCATTAAGAGGCGCCGGTGGTTTGTTGTTGATGCTTGTTGAAATTCTATTCCTTGTTGCTATCATCATGGGTTTAATCATGTTGGTTCAAGGTACAAGAAAAGTAGCTGTTGAATACGCAAAACAAATTGTTGGTAGTCGCCAAATGGGTGGAGCAAGAAATTTCCTCCCGCTAAAAGTGAATTCTGCTGGTGTAATGCCAATCATCTTCGCTCAAGCTATTTTATTCTTACCTACTATCTTCACAGGCTTTAATGCAGGTGGAAGTTCTTGGGCTAAATATTTCACAGATCATACCAATGTAGTATACATGATTGTTTACTCCGTTTGTGTTATTGCATTTACGTTCTTATACACTGCGCTTATCTTCAACCCCAAACAAATGGCGGATGAATTAAAACGCAACAACGGATTTATTCCTGGCGTAAAACCCGGTCAGCCAACCGCAGATTTCATTGGTGCTATCATGGACAGAATTACTTTGCCAGGCGCAGTTTTATTGGCTTTGGTAGGTATCTTGCCGGGTGTGTTTCAATTGATTTTCGGAATGTCTCAAAGCTTTTCAACCTTCTTCGGTGGAACCTCATTATTGATTATGGTTGGTGTAATTTTAGATACACTTCAACAAATAGAAACACAATTGTTGATGCGTCAATATGATGGTTTGATGAACACAGGTAGAATCCAAGGAAGACAAGCTGTTCCATCAGGCATGTAGAATCAACTTTTTTATTGAACAATATTTTGAACCCCGGCGTTATCGTTGGGGTTTGTTTTAATTTAAACACAAGATGATACAATATAAATCACCTGCAGAAATTGAAGTGATGCGCCATAGCTGCCTTTTGGTTGGTGAAGCGCATGCTGCCGTTGTTCCATTTTTAAAGGCCGGCATCACCACCATGCTCGTGAATAAAATTGTAGAAGAATTTATTCTTGATCACCAAGCCATTCCCTCCTTTAAAAATTACCACGGGTTTCCGGCGGCAACTTGCATTTCGATGAACGATGCTGTTGTACACGGCTTTCCCAGCGATTACATCTTAAAAGATGGCGATATCATTTCGCTTGATATTGGGGTTTACAAAAATGGCTTTCATGGCGATAGTGCATATACTTATGCCATTGGTGAAATTGGCGCCGATGTTCAAAAACTGTTGCGCGTAACCAAAGCTTCCTTATATGTTGGCATCGATAAAGCCAGACAAGGCAATAGAATTGGCGATATCTCCAATGCAATCCAAGAATATACAGAAAAGAAGAACGGTTTTGGTGTCGTGAGAGAAATGGTTGGACATGGATTGGGTAGAGATTTACACGAAGATCCACAAGTGCCCAATTATGGAAAAAAAGGATATGGCGCAAAATTAAAAGAAGGCATGGTGTTGGCCATTGAACCCATGATCAATATGGGCGTAAGAGACATCATTCAACTCAACGACGGTTGGACGATACTCACCAAAGACAGCAAGCCTTCCGCGCATTTCGAACACGATGTGTGCATCACAAAATCTGAACCGGATGTGCTTTCCTCATTTGAAGCCATAGAAGCTGCAGAACAAAAAAACGAAAACCTTACTTGGAGTTACGCTGAGTAAAAAAAATCAGACAATAAATTATCAAATTCATTTTAACCAATTCTTCTAACCAATAAAATGCAAAATAAAAAAACATTGGTTGTAATAGGAGGTGGGGCAGCGGGCTTTTTTTGCGCCATCAATGCTGCCATAGCTAACCCATCACTCCACATTATTTTGCTCGAAAAAACATCCAAATTATTGGGTAAAGTAAAAGTTAGTGGCGGAGGAAGATGCAACGTAACGCACGCATGTTTCTCCATCTCAGATTTGATAAAAAAATATCCAAGAGGTGCCGCTTTTTTAAAGAAAGCATTTCATCTTTTCAATACAACTGATACCATCAATTGGTTTTCAGAAAGAGGCATATCACTTCATACAGAAGCAGATGGGCGCATGTTTCCCACAACCAATTCGTCACAAACCATCATCGATTGCTTGCTCAATCAAGCTAGCCAATTGAATATTGAAATCATGATGCATGCGCATGCAGAAGCGATATCTCATGTTACGCCATACAACTTTCAAATAGCATTAAACAATCAAAGAACCGTAGCTGCCAATTATCTCTGTGTTGCCTGTGGTGGCTTTCCTAAATCTTCACAATTTGACTGGCTAACGGCAATGGGCCACCGCATTTCAGACCCTGTTCCATCTTTGTTCACTTTTAATATACCCAACAACAACATCACCTCTTTGATGGGCGTTTCGGTTCCAGTTGTGAGCATTAAAATTTCAGGCACAAAAATCCAGCAAGAAGGACCCTTGCTGATTACGCATTGGGGATTGAGTGGACCAGCTATTTTGAAAACATCGGCTTGGGGAGCGTTGGTATTGGCCGAAATGAATTATCATTTTTCAGTGGTGGTCAATTGGCTTCCATCATACAATGAAAATACGTTGCGCGATAAAATGCAATTTTTACGCTTCGATATCGCTACCCAAAAAATGGTCAACCGAAACCCTTTTGGCCTGCCAGCTCGATTATGGGAATACCTGCTTCAGACTTCCGAAATTAAAGAGGAAATAAGGTGGGCAGATTTACCTGCCAAAGAACAAAACAAACTCATCAAGCTGCTTTGTGCACATACTTTTGATGTAAAAGGAAAAACCACTTTTAAAGAGGAGTTTGTAACAGCCGGCGGAATTGTTTTATCAGAAATAGAGCCACTGACAATGCAAAGCAAAATTGTTCCTGGATTGTATTTTGCCGGTGAGATATTAGATGTAGATGGCGTTACGGGAGGATTTAATTTTCAAAACGCCTGGACAACCGGATGGATTGCTGCATCATCCATCGCAAAAGACGCAAGTCTTCATCAATAATACACAACTAAATGAAGTAAATTGCAGTCGGCATGAAAAAAATTGACAGATATATTCTTTCCAAATACTTTAGTACTTTTTTCTTTTGCCTCATTTTGTTTACTGCAATTGTAGTGGTGGTAGACATCAGTGAAAAAACAGAAGATTTTAGTCGCTCGGGATTGTCGGCCTACCGCATATTTTATGACTATTACCTGGGTTTCATTCCGCACATCGATGCGATGCTTTTTCCATTGTTTGTTTTTATTTCCGTTATTTTTTTTACGTCAAAGATGGCCGGACGATCAGAAGTTGTGGCCATTTTGAGCAGCGGCGTTAGCTTTAAAAGATTTTTATTGCCGTTTTTTGTGGGAGGATTGACGTTGTCTTTGCTCTTGTGGATGGGCAATCAATACCTGGTTCCGCAGGCCAATCGCAAATGGGCCGACTTCGAAAAAAAATACACCAATTTAGGCGCTGCACCCTCACCAACTCGATCAACATACAAACAAAATATTTATTTCAGGATTGATTCAAATACCTATGCCTCCATCAAAGGTTACGACACAATTTCTAAATCGGGAACCAATTTGGCAGTGCTAACATTCAAACAAAATAAACTGGTATATAATCTTCGTGCAATGAACTTTCATTGGGATACCACCAAAAACAAATGGGCATTAAACAATGTACTAGAAAGGAATTTGTTGGCACAATCAGAGCAGGTAAAATTCTCGGGAACCAAAATGATAAGCTATAGCTTTAAGCCAATTGATTTGAGAAAAGACGATTATATTAAAGACCAGATGACCACCAAAGAATTGGATGCATTTATTGTTTTGGAAAGAATGCGGGGGTCTGAAATGCTCAATACATTGGAAGTAGAGCGAAACAACCGCGATGCCATACCCGCATCAGTGCTCATTCTAACCATGATTGGTGCAATCTTGGCATCCAAAAAAGTAAGGGGCGGAAGTGGGTTTCATTTGGCGCTGGGGGTACTGTTGTCCGTTACCTATATTTTGTTTAGTCGGTTTACAATCGTGTTTGCCACCAAAGGAAATTTTTCTCCCTGGCTAGCCGCCTGGATCCCCAATATTTTCTTCGGATTGTTGGTAATTTATTTATATAAAAAGGCACCCAAGTAAAATATGCAGAACAGATTTGAAACTTTACAACAAAACTTTTGTTTTGCAATAGAAGGCATCGTAATTTTAGACGCAAAATAATTTTGGTTTGTTGAGATAGGCAAATTGAAATTATAATCAACAATCATCAACATCAGCACAATACATATCCATCATGGGCATCATCAAAGAACGATTTAAGTCAAAATCTGAAGCAACTGCAGCAGAAATCAAATCCTTGTTAAAAGAACACGGCGATAAAAAAATGGGAGAGGTTACCTTGAGTCAAGTGTATCAAGGTATGAGAGGCATCACTGGTTTGGTAACCGAAACTTCATTGTTAGACGCCCAAGAAGGAATTCGTTTCAGGGGTTATTCCATACCAGAGTTGAGTGAAAAACTAACCAAAGCGCCCAACGGTTCGGAGCCACTTCCAGAAGGGTTGTTTTATTTGATGCTGATAGGCGAGTTGCCAACAGACGAAGATGTACACCATCTAACCAGCGTATGGCAACGCAGAAGTCATGTCCCCAATCATGTGTTTGATACCATAGAAGCTTTGCCAATTACAACACATCCGATGACACAATTTGTAGTTGCTATTATGGCGCTGCAAACCGAAAGTCAGTTTGCAAAGAATTATGCAAAAGGCATGAACAAAAAAGATTACTGGGAATCGATGTTTGATGATTCAATGGATTTGATTGCACGTTTGCCAAGAATTGCAGCGTATATCTATAGACGTAAGTATAAGAATGGAGAGCACATTCAACCGAACGG
>CAIQHJ010000134.1 GCA_903871575.1 uncultured Bacteroidota bacterium | reverse complement strand
TGTTGTTGGCTGCTCTGTAGGGGATTTCAATTTTTGGATTGGAAGCGAATGCTGCATCATAATAATCTGCTGCTGTTCTTCTTGCGGCAATGTATTCGTTAAGGTGCTCCAATTTTATGCTGAGTATAGCGGCTTGCATGGCATCTAATCTGGAGTTACAACCAATAACATCATGGTAGTATCTTTTGCTTTGACCATGAGATGCAATCATTCTAATTTGATCGGCCAACGCATCATCATCTGTAAAAATAGCGCCGCCATCACCAAAGGCTCCCAAATTTTTGGATGGATAAAATGAAGTGCAACCAATATCGCCGATGGTGCCTGTTTTTTTGATGCTGCCATCCGAAAACTGGTAATCATTGCCAATGCCTTGTGCGTTGTCTTCAATCACAAATAAATTATGTTTTTTGGCAATTTGCATAACCGTTTCCATGTCGGCTGCATGTCCATACAAATGAACCGGAACGATGGCTTTTGTTTTTGGTGTAATGGCGCTTTCGATGGATGCAGGATCCATGCAAAACGTTTTTTTATCTACTTCTATGAAGATCGGTTTGATGCCCAATAGCGCAGCAACCTCTACCGTTGCGATATAGGTGAAAGATGGGGTGATGACTTCATCTCCTGCTTTTAAGCCCAAGGCCATCATCGCAATTTGCAGGGCGTCGGTACCATTGGCACAAGTGATCACATGCTTATTTTGATGATAGGTTGCCAATTGCGCAGCAAAATCATTCACGACTTTGCCACCAATGAATTGGGAGCTTTCCATAACCTCAATAACAGCAGCATCAATTCTATCTTTAATTTTTAGATACTGTGAACGCGTATCAACCATTTGTAAAGGCCTCATAAATCTAATGTTTGAGCCGCGCAAAGATATGATTTTCACCTTCAAAATCAATCTTTTGGTAAGGAATTGAAAAAACCATTCTTTGGCTGTATTTTCGAGAATAATTTCTCATTTTGAACCCATTTCTGTATCAATTTTTTGTAATCATTTATTCACTTGGCATCCACATTGCTGCTTTGTGGAATGATAAAGCGCGGCATTGGGTGGCTGGAAGGAAATATTTCCCCAGTTTTTCTCCTGCTCAAAAAAGGATTTGGGTTCATTGCGCCAGTTTAGGCGAATTTGAACAGGGACGGCCCATCATTGAAGCTCTTCGGCTCACTTATCCGCATTATGAAATTGTACTTAGCTTTTTTTCGCCCAGTGGTTATGAAATCAGAAAAAACTATGCTGGTGTTGATCGGGTAATTTATCTACCATCAGATACAAAAAAAAATGCCAATAAACTCATCAAAGAAATGCAACCCAATTTGGTCGTTTGGGTTAAATATGAATATTGGTACCATTACCTCACAACTTTAAAGGAGCAGCAAATTCCGGTGTTGTTGGTGTCGGCAAATTTCAGAAAATCACAACCTTTTTTTTCTGGAAATTCATTCTGGAAAAAGATCCTGCATTCCTTTGCTCATATTTTCGTTCAACAAGCCAACTCCAGTCAATTGTTGGCCAACATTGGTTTTGATGGAAATGTTACGATTGCCGGAGACACCCGTTTTGATCGAGTGTTGACCGTTGCACAGGGAACAGAAAAAATTTCGACCATTGAAAACTTCATCCAACAAAAAACTACTATCGTTGCCGGAAGCACATGGAAAGCGGATGAGCAATTGTTGGCAGTTTACATGCAAAAACATCCTCAATATCAACTCATCATCGCACCACACGAAATACATTCGCAGCATATCAACGACTTGCTCAAGCTTTTTCCAAATGCATATTTATATTCAAAAATGTGCGATTCAACAGCTGCCAAAACCAGCAATATTTTAATCATCGACAATATTGGCATGTTGTCGAAACTATACCGATATGGGCAATTGACGTATGTTGGCGGTGGATTCAATCCATCTGGGATACACAATATTTTGGAAGCGGCGGTATTTGGAAAGGTGGTGGTATTTGGTCCCAATTATGAAAAATTTGCGGAGGCGAAAGCGCTCGTCG
>CAIQHJ010000133.1 GCA_903871575.1 uncultured Bacteroidota bacterium | reverse complement strand
TGAGAAAAAACATTATTCAAGAGATGCAATTGGGTTTGGATAAACATACCCTCGATAAATTGATTGCCGCAACAAGGGGATTAAACAAAGTAGACATTATCGCATTTGTACAACATTATCAAGCAACCGGAAATTTCATTTCTACACCATCAGATCCATACAATACCTGCAATCCCCTCAACAGCAGCTGGACAGAAAGAATCTTGAGCATTCAAACATATCAATCCATTTATCTAACACATCAATTTGAGTTATTTGTAACTGCCGGGTACTACAATGTCAACAAAAAAGGGTTTAAAAAATATGCGACATTTTTTTTAAATCTACTGGTTGATTATTTTGGAATAAAATTTGCACCGTACATAATTTTAACAGCAAAAAAATGTGCATAGCGCACAAATTCATAACGCATTTTTTTATATTTGCCTGTCTTTGAAATAACACATTTTAATTCTTATGAAGTATCCATTATTTGTTATCCTATCTGTCGTTGCATTTTTATTGGCATCATTATCTTATCCTCCTACCAAACCTATGGTTTATAAAAGGGCTGGGCATTCCGCCGACAGTGGATATTATATCATTGTAGACAAGAGCGATTATGAATTGAAAGTATATGATGATGAGGGTTGGTACGCAACCTATCCAGTTGTATTTGGAAGCAAGGATCCAGGAGATAAATTGAGAGAAGGAGATAAACGCACACCCAATGGGAAATACAAAATCATCTTAAAAAAAGTGAATCCCAAATGGGGAAAAGAATTGTTGTTGAATTATCCCACCAAAGAAAACATAGCCTTATTTCAAAAGCGCAAAGCAGAAGGGATCATTCCTTCAAATGCAAGGATTGGTGCAGGAATTGCCATACATGGAACCCGTCCGCAAGAAGAATGGACAGTAGATCAGGAATACAGTTGGACAGATGGTTGCATTTCCTTGAAATATTCAGAAATGCTTGATTTGTTTAGTTACATTCCTACGGGCACAAACATTACGATTCAGCCATAAAAATCAAACTGGCATCTCCATAGCTTAAGAATCTAAAATCATTTTGTAAAGCATAATCATAACATTTTCTCCAATCTTCACCGATGGCTGCCGCTACCAATAATAATAAAGTAGACTGTGGCTGGTGAAAGTTTGTGATTAAAGCTTTTACAATTTTAAAAGTATATCCTGGCGTAATCAATAATTGAGTAGTAGTAAACAACCTGGTTTTTCCACGCAATTGCATCCAAGATAACAATGCCTGTAATGCAACATCTCTTTCAATTTTGTGTGCAGATAAATGATATGCATCCCATTGCAACAATCGAAGATCTTCAGTAGTTGGAGAGTGAATGGATTTAACACCCAGCCAATATAAAGATTCCAAAGTTCTTAGAGAGGTGGTGCCAATGGCAACGGTTAGGCCTTTGTTTTGTATAATGGATTGAATGGTTTGAATGTCAACGTCAATCCATTCGCTATGCATTTCATGTTCGCCCATGGTGGCCGATTTTACTGGCTTAAAAGTTCCGGCACCAACGTGTAAGGTTACTTGAGCTTGATGAATATTTTTATGTTTTAATTGGTCTAAAATACCTTTGGTAAAATGCAAACCTGCTGTTGGTGCGGCAACTGATCCTTCATGTTGTGCATAAACAGTTTGGTACCTTCCTAGGTCGGAAATATCGGTAGCGCGTTTAATGTATGGCGGTAGTGGAATGTCACCTACGGCCAATAAAAGTTCTGCAAAGCTGATATCCGCAGGGGTCCATTCGAAAGAAACGATATATGCATCGTTTAACTTTTCAACAATGCTAGCACGGAGATGAATGGGTTTGCCATCAATAAAAACGCTTTTTTCAAGAGCATCTGATTTCCATTTGGCAATGCCGCCAATAAAACATTTCCAATTGCATGTGCCTTGTTGTTGCATCACCAAATCGTAATCAGAAAAATCCCCTGCAGGTTCGAGACAAAAAATTTCGATGGTGCTGCCTGTTGATTTTTCAAATCGAATGCGTGCTTGGATCACTTTGCTGTTATTAAAAACAAGTAGGCTTTCTGTAGGAATATATTGGGATATATTTTTAAAAGTATCTTCTTTAATTTGTCCTTGTTTCCATATCAACAATTTCGATTCATCGCGTTGTGGGAGAGGGTGTAGGGCAATTCGCTCATCTGGCAGCTGATATGTGTATTCGGAGATGGATATGTTTTCAGGAGAAATCATGTGTATAATTTTGATAGGATGGATAGGCTAACTAAACAAATAAATTGCATCATATCTTTCCGTTTTTAATTTCCTCAACTACGGCAGGGTCTAATAAAGTGGAAGTATCACCTACATTGCCTAATTCGCCTTCTGCAATTTTTCGAAGTATTCTTCTCATGATTTTTCCGCTTCTGGTTTTGGGAAGGCCGGTTACAAATTGAATTTTATCTGGCTTGGCTATCGCACCAATTACTCTTGTTACGGTTTGCAAGATGTCTTTGCGTGTATGTTCTTCATCGGTATGCATGCCGTTAAAAATTATGTAAGCATAAATACCTTGACCTTTGATATCATGAGGATAACCGACAACGGCACTTTCCACTACGCCCGTATGCATGTTGATGGCATTTTCCACTTCGGCGGTCCCAATCCGATGACCACTTACATTCAATACATCATCAACCCTTCCGGTAATTCTATAATTTCCATTATTGTCTCTGAAACAACCATCACCAGTAAAATATAATCCTTTGTAAGTAGAAAAATATGTTTGACGGCATCTTTCATGATCGCCAAAAGTTGTTCTTAACATGCCAGGCCAAGGAAATTGAATACACAGATTGCCGCTCACCTCATTGCCTTCTATTACGTTACCATTTTCATCTACCAGTAAGGGTTGTACGCCAGGAATAGGCAATGTAGCATAGGTAGGTTTTGCTGCTGTAATGCCTGCTATATTCGAAATTAAAATTCCTCCGGTTTCTGTTTGCCACCAAGTATCTACAATTGGACAATTTTTTTTGCCAATGTTTTCATCATACCAATGCCATGCTTCTTCATTGATGGGTTCGCCAACTGTTCCCAATACATTCAATGAATCCAGATTTTTTCCTT
>CAIQHJ010000132.1 GCA_903871575.1 uncultured Bacteroidota bacterium | reverse complement strand
TTTAGCAGGAGCTGGTTTTTTAGCTGGCGATTTTGCAATTGGTTTTTTAGTTGCCATAACTAGTTTGTTTTTTTGTTAATGCTTATGTTTAGAGAAACATCATTTACTTCAACTGTTGTTTCGGAAGTAAACGCTGGCAAGAACAACAGTTCGTCAGCCAGAATTTCGCGGCAAATATAATGTTTAAATTCCAACAATGACGGCTGCAGCTCTGCATTTTCGCTAATTGTCACAATAATTTTATCTGTCAATTCAAACCCCGATTCTTTGCGGAGGTTTTGTATACGATTAATCAATTCCCTCGCATTCCCCTCATTTTGAAGCACTTGTGTTATCGTAATGTCTAATGCAACGGTTAAATTTCCCTTGCTAGCGATCTCATATCCAGGAATAGCATCGGTCGTTACTTCTAAATCTTCAGCTGAAATAACAATGGGTTCTTCCCCTTTTTCTATTTCAACGGTATTAAGAATGTAATCACCGGCCAATACTTTTTCAATGGCTTCATTGTCCATTTTTTCAATTTCTCCGGCAGCCCACTTCATTTTTGCACCCAATTTCTTTCCCAGGGTTTTAAAATTGGCTTTGGCTTTTTTTCTAATGAAATCATTTCCCGCGTCTAACAATTCAATCTCTTTGATGTTGGTTTCTGATTTAATAATCTCTTCAATTTGAAGAATATTTTTCGACATCTCAGCATCCATCACCGGAATAAACACTTTTTGTAGTGGTTGCCTAACTTTTATATTTACTTTTTTACGGATAGATAAAATCAATGATGAAGCGTCCTGAGCCAATTGCATTCTTTTTTCCAAGTCTAGGTTTATCGCTGAAGCATTCCATGTTGGGTATAAGCTATGGTGCACAGAAACTTCTTGGAAACGATGGGTAACTTTGTTCAAGTTATCAAATAACCAATCTGCAAAGAATGGAGCTATGGGTGCAATCAACTGACTCAATGTTTCGAGGCACTCATATAAAGTTTGATACGCGCAAATTTTGTCGTGTTCATATTCACCTTTCCAGAAGCGTCTTCTGCACAAGCGTACATACCAGTTGCTGAGTTGTGCATCAACAAAATGTTCTATGGCTCTACCAGATTGGGTAGGTTCGTAATTGTCGAAATTTTCTTCAACAGATTTTATTAAGCTGTGCAAAGCGGAGATGATCCATTGGTCAATTTCGGGTCGTTCTTTTAGTGGAATGTATGTTTGTTCGAATGAGAATCCATCCAAATTGGCATATAAAGCGAAGAATTGGTAGGTGTTGTATACAGTTCCAAAGAATTTTCGTTGTACTTCTTTGATGCCTTCTTCATCAAATTTTAAGCTATCCCATGGAGAGGCATTGGTAATCAGATACCAGCGTGTAGCATCTGCACCATATGTATCAATGGTGGTAAAAGGATCAACCACATTGCCCAATCGTTTGCTCATTTTATTACCCGATTTGTCGAGCACCAAGCCATTGCTCACCACTGTTTTATATGCTACGCTATCAAATAATAAAACAGCCAAAGCGTGCAAGGTATAGAACCAACCACGCGTTTGATCTACGCCTTCGGCAATAAAATCGGCAGGGAAACTTTGTTGAAAAGTGTCTTTATTTTCGAATGGAAAATGCCATTGTGCGTAGGGCATTGCGCCACTGTCAAACCAAACATCAATTAAATCGGGTACGCGTTTCATGGGAAGTCCGGTTCTACTCGATAAAACGATGTCGTCTACAAAAGGTTTGTGTAAATCGGAGGTGATGTGATCGATATAATTTTCTAGTGATTGATTGGGGGGAAGTTGAAAACAACCTGCCTGATAAGAAATCGCTAGTTCTTGTTTTAATTGTGCTACCGAACCGATACATTTTTGTTCATCACCATCTGCTGTTTTCCAAATGGGCAAAGGGGTTCCCCAATATCTGCTCCGGCTTAAATTCCAATCAACCATATTCTCCAACCAGTTGCCAAATCTGCCGCTGCCGGTGCTGGCAGGTTTCCATTGAATGGTTTTATTCAATTCAATCATGCGGTCTTTGACTGCAGTAGTTTTGATAAACCAAGCATCCAAAGGATAATAAATGATTGGTTTATCGGTACGCCAACAATGCGGATAACTATGTTCGTATTTTTCAACTTTAAAAGCGCGATTTTCTTTTTTCAACTTTACAGAAATATCAACATTCACATCTGAAAATTCTTTGTCGTCTTTGTAATTTTTTACATAGCGACCACTGAACGCTCCGCAACCGTCAACGAATTTCCCTTGCTTATCTACCAATGTGAGTATGCCCAAATTGTTTTTCTTCCCTACTCTGTAATCGTCTGCACCAAATGCAGGAGCAGTATGCACAATACCGGTTCCATCTTCGGTGGTAACAAAATCTCCAGTAATCACACGAAACGGCTTTGCTTCTGGCGATTCTTCAATTATTTTCTCCAAAGAATTGGCATCGAATGGCAACAATTGTTCGTATTGTAATCCTTCTAATTCAGCACCCTTGCATGTCATTACAATTTTCCAGGGAATGATTTTGTCACTTGCTTGATAATCTTCAAAAGCAGCATTTTCGCCTTCAGCTTTAAAATATTTTCCAACCAATGCTTTAGCCAAAACAACGTTGTTTGGAAGATAAGTATATGGATTAAACGTCTGAATCAATACGTATTCTATTTCTGCACCCAAGGTAAGGCCAAGGTTGGAAGGCAAAGTCCATGGGGTGGTTGTCCAAGCCATTAAGAAAAACTCGGATTGTATTTCAGTAGGAATAATCGATTGTAAATGTGCGCTGAGTGATTGTGGAATTACCTTAAACATGGCCACTGCGCTGGTATCTTTTACATCTTTATAAGTCCCGGGTTGATTGAGTTCATGAGAAGATAGTCCGGTGCCGGCGGCTGGTGAATAGGGTTGAATGCTCACACTTTCGTAGAGGTATCCTTTCTGATGCAATTCACACAAACACCACCATAAGGTTTCGATGTAATTGTTTTCGAAAGTAACATATGGTTGTTTTAAATCTACCCAATAGCCCATTTTTTTGGTGATGTCGTCCCATTTGTCTTTGTATTGCATCACCACTTCTCTGCACTTTTGGTTATAATCTTCGATGCTGATTTTTTTACCAATATCTTCTTTGGTTATACCCAATTGTTTTTCAACGCCCAACTCTACCGGCAAACCATGTGTATCCCATCCACCTTTTCTTTTCACCTGAAATCCTTTCATGGTTTTGTATCTGCAAACCATGTCTTTTAAGGTACGGGAAATGACATGATGAATGCCTGGCATCCCATTGGCGCTGGGTGGTCCTTCAAAAAATACGAAAGCAGGTTGTCCTTCTCGCAGGTGAATGCTGTTTTCAAATGCGTTTTCAGTTTCCCATTTTTCTAGGATTTCTTTGCTGATAGCTGGCAAATGCAACTGTTGATATTCTCTGTATTTTGAAGACATCATAAGATGAGATATAAAATTGTTTTTTCGTATTTTTTTAGGCAGCAAAGGTAGCGAAATGCATTTTGAAATCAATGCTGATAAACGACTTGCTTGTTTTTCACTCTTTTTCCACATTTAAAGTTTTGGCATCGTTTTCGTTTGTTCTTGGAAGAGATTTTCAATTATCCAATTGTAGGAAAACCATCCATACTATTAAAGACCAACGTAACCTGATGCAAAATTTCTGATATCAACCAATTGAAAAGCACATCAGCAATAGCTGAAGAATCCTATGTGTACGATCAAAAAAGCAGTTTCAATAAAATGGGACTGCTTTTTTTATGGTATTAATGTATGAGGAGATCACAAGGTTTTAACCCGGTTTGTTTTTTAAAAGCAGTACTGAAATGGGAGATGGAGGAGTAGCCAAGTGAGGCAGAAACTTTGGTTACACTGAGTCCTTTTTCATGGAGGAGGTATTTGGCATGTTCCATGCGTTGAACCTGATAAAAGTCAAAAATGGTGGTGCCAAAAATTTCTTTAAATCCCTTTTTTAGATAACATTCGTTGATGGCTACTTTTCTGCTCAAAGCCTTTATGGTAATGGGTTCTCCAATGTGTTGAAGTAGAATTTCTCGGGCGTCTGTAATTTTTTTTCTGTCGGCTTCATTGGTTAGAAACTTGCATTGAAAACCGGTATCCAATTTATCGCCCAACATACAATCGGTGCTATACAACAGAATGATTTGGGCTTGTGCATTGATGAAAATATTCTCCTTTGTTTCAGCGTAATTGTGATTCAAAAAAGTTTGAATAGCAGATGTAGATTTATGGCAAAGTGGAACTGTTTTTTCGAAATCGTTGGCATGTTGAAATGAAATGACCTCGTCTGAAAAACTGATGGCTTTTTTTTGAGCTTTGGCGAATTGTTGTAAATAACCAGGTGTGAAAGTAAAGCTCAATACGTCTACACTTTCAATTTTTTCGGCACAACTAGAACTTGCATTGAACTTGCAAAAATCACATTCTGAAGATTTTTCTTTGCAATAAAAATTCCCCGAAACACAAAATCGCAACGATAAATAATTTTCTTCTGGGTTCGATGCATTGTAATGATACACCATCATCCCGGTATCTTCCAAAGTCCATTTTGATTGTTTGCGATATCTTTTTACCGTGTATTTTATAGAACCAGGAATGTTTCTTTCGATGTCCTGTAATAAATCTACATCATCATAGAGCAACGGCTGGTGACTGGAAAGGTTCAATATATTGAAAGATGCATTCATTGATTGCTCAAAAGTACAAAAGCATATCAAGACAACAGAATAAGGGGAAAAAACTTACAATTGCATGACAAGCAAATGAGTGCCATGAAGTGATGAATTTATCCACATTTCCGATAGCAAATTCGTATTTGGGAAATAAAAAAGGAGTATTATAAGCCGCATTTACAGCGATTGCGTATACAATTTTGCATATGAATCATAGATACCCATCATTTCAAAATTAAAAACAACATTTACACATAAAATTGGGGAAAACAATTGCTTTAACCCCCTTTAAATTCGGTATATTTGCCGAAATGTGTTTTTGATAAAATTAAAGCGTTTTCACCCTTAATTATGAGTACAGAATTAGAAATTATTCCCGCAGCACCCAACAGTGGATATGGTGCAGACAGCATTCAGGTTTTAGAAGGTTTAGAGGCCGTTCGCAAACGCCCCGCGATGTATATCGGAGATATCAGTGTAAAAGGTTTGCATCATTTGGTGTATGAAGTGGTAGACAATTCGATTGATGAGGCATTGGCAGGTCATTGTAAAAACATTACGGTAACCATCAACGAGGACAATTCCATAACCGTTCAGGATGATGGGCGTGGTATTCCAACCGGGTTGCACACCAAAGAAAACAGAAGTGCATTGGAAGTGGTTATGACGGTTTTGCATGCCGGTGGTAAATTTGATAAAGGTTCATATAAAGTATCGGGCGGTTTGCATGGTGTGGGTGTGAGTTGTGTGAATGCGTTGAGTACCAAATTGCACGTTACGGTAAACAGAGAAGGAAAAACATTTGAACAAGAATACGCAAAAGGTGTTCCGCAATACTCGGTAAGAGAAATTGGAACATCAGATAAAACCGGCACTCGTGTTCAGTTCTGGCCCGACGGTAGCATTTTTACAACAACAGAATACAACAAAGAAATATTAGAAGGCCGACTAAAAGAGTTGGCATATCTCAACAGAAAAATAACCATTACTTTAATTGATTTAAGAGAAATTGACGAAAAAGGTCAAACCTACTCAAGGGTTTTTTATAGTGATGGAGGAATTGTTGAATTTGTAGAATCAATAGACAAAATAGCCAACCGTGCCCCATTAATTCCAACTACTATTTATTGTGAAGGACATGATGAAAAAAGCAATGTTGCAGTTGAAGTGGCCATGGTGTACAATGCGAGTTATCAGGAGCATATATTCAGTTATGTAAACAACATCAATACCATTGAGGGTGGAACACACGTAGCAGGATTCAGAAGGTCTATTACGAGGGTATTTAAAAGTTATGGAGAGAAGCAAGGGATGTTTGAGAAGGCAAAGGTGAGCATTGAAGGAGATGATTTCAGGGAAGGGATTTCGGCCATCATTTCTGTGAAAGTGCCAGAGCCTCAATTTGAAGGACAAACCAAAACGAAATTGGGCAACAGTGAAGTGATGGGGATTGTGGATACTACGTTGAGCAGGGTATTGGAAGCTTATTTGGAAGAGAATCCAAGAGATGCAAAAACGATAATTCAAAAAGTGATATTGGCGGCGCAAGCAAGAGCAGCGGCCAAGCGTGCCAGAGATATGGTGCAAAGAAAGAGTGTTTTAGTAGGCGGTGGATTGCCAGGTAAATTGGCAGATTGTTCTGAGAAAGATCCAGGAAAATGCGAGTTGTTTTTAGTCGAAGGAGACTCGGCGGGTGGAACAGCCAAACAAGGAAGAGATAGAAGTTTTCAGGCCATTCTGCCATTGAGGGGTAAAATTTTGAATGTGGAAAAAGCCATGGAGCACAAAATTTACGACAATGAGGAGATCAGAAATATGTTCACGGCATTGGGTGTAAAAATTGGCACTACTGAAGATGCTAAAGCATTGGATATTTCAAAGCTGCGCTATCACAAGCTTATCATTATGACGGATGCCGATGTGGATGGTTCGCATATTGCCACATTGATATTGACCTTCATATTTAGATACATGAAAGCGTTGGTAGAGCAAGGGTTTGTTTATATCGCACAGCCGCCATTGTATTTGGTGAAAAAAGGAAAAGAACAAGAATATGCTTGGAACGATGAAGAAAGAAAGAGCTGGGCGGTAAAATTGGGACAAGGCAAAGAAGATAGCGTAACCATTCAAAGGTATAAGGGTTTGGGAGAGATGAATGCGGAGCAATTATGGGAAACGACCATGAATCCAATGACCAGAACATTGAAGCAAGTTACCATTGATAGTTTATCCAATGCGGATGGGGTATTTAGTATGTTGATGGGAGATGAGGTGCCACCAAGGAGAGCGTTTATTGAAACCCATGCCAAGTACGCTAAAATAGATGTGTAAGCTCATATTCAATTTCCTTCATTTTAATAGGAAAAGTAGTTAACATCTTGTGGACAGCTATTTTTCCATTGTTTTAGGAAAAAGTATTATTTTTAAATGCTACATCAAATTGAGCAAAACTTTGTTCTTTATTTACTAACTATAAATTCAATTCAAATGTCAAAAATGTTAACAGCTTACTGCATGAAAACCAAGGAAAAAAATGTTCCTATGCAAGATGCGGTAATTACCAAAACAGCAAGAGGTGGTTATATGGCTCAAGGTCATGATGGAAAAGGAAATAAAATGACTACAATGTTAGGAGAAGCTACTGCTCTTGAAGCGGTAAAGAATGGCGTTGCAAAAAAAGCATGGTAATCTTTTCACTGTAAAGAAAATTATAGCCGTTCTGAAAAGAACGGCTTTCTTATTTGTGTACTTTTTAATATTTTAGTTATCTTCACGAAAACCATAAGCCTCTAGTTGGTTATGGTTTATCTCACCCCCATGAATGCCATCCTCCCCAAGTAATTAAATATTTGAATTCAATAGATCAAAAAAAGTAAAAAAATGAAACAATTTTACCTAATGCTGTCGTTAGTTTTTGTAATGTATGGTGCCAATGCACAATACTCTGTAAATGGTTCTGCTATACAAGACAACTGCCGTTGTTACACACTTACACAGAGCATCACCACTCAATTTGGAGCCGTTTGGAACAACAATAAAATCAATTTAAATCAATCCTTTGATTTTACATTTCAGGTATTTTTAGGTTGTACGGATGCCAACGGTGCTGATGGAATTGCATTTGTATTGCAAAAAACGAGCACAACCATTGGAACAACAGGATCGGGCGGAGGAAGTATGGGGTATTTTGGTATCAATCCTGCAGTAGGTGTAACTTTAGATACCTATCAAAATTCTAGTCCAGACAACGATCCCAGTTACGACCATATCGCCATTCAATTAAATGGCAACACCGATCACAACTCTCCCAATACCATCACACCACCAACACCCATTTCTGCTACGAGCAACAACGTAGAAGATTGTCAAAATCATAACCTAAGAATTGTTTGGAATGCAACAACCAAAAACTTGTCTATTTATTTTGATGGGCAATTGAGGGTAGCGGCAACCAACGATTTGGTGAACAATGTTTTCGCTGGAGATAGCATGGTGTATTGGGGCTTCACAGGCGCGACAGGCGGTTTATCTAATCTTCAAAAATTTTGTACACCTTTAACCCCTTCATTTCACTTGGCACCAACACAAAGAAAATGTGTAGGAGAGCCGGTTACATTTTTTGATTCAACCATCAGCTTTGGTGCGATTCAAAGAAGATACTGGAATTTTGGTGATGGTAGTCCGATAGATTCTGTGAGTTTAAATCCGGTGCATACATTTGCTGCAGCTGGCCAATATAATGTAATATTAAGAGTTGTGGGTTTGGATGGATGTGAAGAAACCATCACACAAATTGTAAACATTGGAGCAAAGCCCAACGCTGGGTTTAGTTACACCACCAATTGTGCAACCAACACGGTTCAATTTACAGATACATCTACTGTTACGCCGGGTAACATCAATGGTTGGTATTGGTCATTTACAACATTTGGTCAAACATCAACCAGTCAGAATCCAACTTTGGTTTGTTCAGCACCTGGCCCGATGAATGTTCAATTTGTAGTAAGTACGTTACAAGGTTGCTCATCGGATACATTGAATGCCGTAGTGAACGTGGCAGCATTGCCCAACGTAACATTTGCTGCTTTGAATGCAGTTTGTCAAAATGCAACAGCTTTTGCTTTAACTGGCGGTACACCTGTATCTGCTGCGGGCGTTGGAAACGGTGTTTATGCTGGTCCGGGCGTAAACGGAACAACAGGCATATTTAATCCATCAGCAGCCGGACCAGGAACCCATACAATTACCTATACATTTACCACTACATCCAATTGTACGGCATCTGCAACGCAAACCATCATTGTAAATCCATCATCAAATGCACAAGTGAATACGATTGGTGCTTTGTGTGAAAATGACAATGCCATCACACTAACAGGAACGCCTGCAGGTGGTGCTTTTTCAGGATCAGTTGTTACAGCAAATGGCGTTTTTGACCCAGCATTATCTGGAGCAGGAACCTTTACCATTCAATATGATTTTCCTACCGACCCATGTATTGTTTCTGCAAATGCCAATGTAATTGTAAATCCATTGCCAGCGAATGTTTCAGCTGGACCAAGCATATCCATTGTGTTGGGAGGAGGTGCCAATCTACAAGGTTCTGCCAGCGGAACAGCATTAACATGGTCGCCTTCATTGGGTTTGTCTAACACAAACACCTTAACTCCATTTGCAAATCCACAGCAAACAACAACATATACATTAGCCGCAGAAAACAGTTTTGGATGTATTGCAACCGATACGATGGTAGTTTATGTGAATGCTCCCTGTTTAGATCCTTCTAAAATATTTACACCCAATAACGATGGTTTGTATGACAAATGGATTGTGTTTAATGGAAGTTGTTTATCACGTGTGGATGCTAGCGTTTACAATAGATACGGCAGTTTGGTGTATCATGCAAACGATTATCAAAATCAGTGGGATGGCACGTACAAAGGCAAACCATTGCCAGATGCAACTTATTATTATGTGCTCAATATAACAGATATTAACGGTAACAAGTACACGAAGAAGGGAAATGTAACCATCATGAGATAATCTTTAAAAAGATTTTAAAAAAATAAAAAATGAAACTTAAATATACCATCATCACGCTTGTAAGTTTAGTCATTGCAACAACCCTTACAGCACAACAAACATTTAGATTAAGTCAATACATGCAACACAATTATGTGTTCAATCCAGCGGCAGCTGGTGCAAATGATGTTTCATCAATTGGGGCAACCTACAAAAAAATGTGGGAAGGAATAGAAGGTGGGCCACAAACGACCTTGTTGTTTGGCGATACGTATTTTAGTAAGTACAAAGCAGGTGCAAGCATTTTGGTGTACAATGATGTTACTGGACCGACGTCGCGATCTGGAGCGGAATTGAACGTGTCTTATGCCATTCCATTTTCAGATAAACGTAAATTGTCATTTGGTTTGGGTGGTATCATTATGCAAGAACGCATAGACAAACTACAGATAGAAAAATATGTACCCGGTGATCCAATT
>CAIQHJ010000131.1 GCA_903871575.1 uncultured Bacteroidota bacterium | reverse complement strand
GAAGTTTGTGGGGAAGTAACAGAGGTTTGAGAGGTTTAAAACGTTTAAGAGGTTTAAGACGTTGGGGATTTTCGTCTGCCGATGTTGGTGTTTTCACCAAACATCAAAGTGAGTAATAAGGTTTGAGAGGTTAGGGGTTGGTTTAAATCGCTTCGCTGGATTAATAGTTTAATGGTTTAAGGTTGGAAGCATTTTCTATTGATGCCTCTTGGTTTTAAAAATAAAGTTTTCTTCGTGTCTTTGTGCCTTCGTGTCCTCGTGTTTCAATCTCCCTCCGCTACAATCAATACTTCATCAACCTTTCCACCGTTTCGCCCAAGCGCGAATATGCCATGAAGTTTTTCTCTAAATCTAAATTAAATGGAATCGGTGTATCCAAACTTGCACATCGTAATATTGGCGCATCTAATGCAGTAAAACAATGCTCATTTATCCATGCTGATATTTCACCGCCTATCCCGCCAATCAAAGAATCTTCATGTAAAATCAACACCTTACCCGTACGCATAACCGAAGCTTTAATGGCATCATAATCCAAAGGCAACAAGGTTCTTAAATCCAAAATATCCATTGAAATATGTGTATTGTTTTTTTGATAATCCAACGCCCAATGTACACCTGCTCCATAGGTAATGATTGAAACATCTGTTCCCACTTTTACATGTTTTGCTTTGCCTATTTCAATTTCATAATAATCATCTGGCACCATTCCACTCACACTTCTATACAATCCTTTATGCTCAAAAAACAACACCGGATTTGGATCGTTTATCGCTGCAACCAACAAGCCCTTTGCGTCAATTGGAGAACTAGGATAAACTACTTTTAATCCGGGTGTATGTACAAACCACGCTTCATTACTCTGGCTGTGAAAAGGACCAGCACCCACACCGCCACCCGTTGGCATACGTACTACCACATCGGCTTGCTGTCCCCAACGGTAATGGATTTTGGCTAAATTATTTATAATCTGATTAAATCCTACTGTAGCAAAATCGGCAAACTGCATTTCCATCATCGACTTCATGCCGTGCAAACTCAATCCCAATGCTGCTCCTACAATGGCACTTTCGCAAATGGGGGTATTGCGGATTCTTTCTTTTCCAAATTTTTCTACAAACCCTTCTGTTACTTTAAACGCACCGCCATATTCGGCAATGTCTTGTCCCATCACCACAAAATCATCAAAACGTTGCAACGATTGTTCAATCGCATCGCTTATGGCATTGATGAATTTCTTTTCGGATTGCGTGCCGTTAAATATCACATCATGGGTACTACTGTTATCAATGATGGTTTGAGCTCTATTTATTCTAGGCGCATACACATCATTCACTTCTTCAACCGTATTGGGTAAAAGATGTTCCGAATTAAAACCGATTGCCAATTCTGCCTCTATATGTGATTTGGTGTTTGCCCTAATTTCTTCAATTTCACCTTCCGATAAAATGTTTTCTTCTTTAAGCCATGCTTCATAATTTTTAATCGGATCTTTTTGTTCCCACATTTCAAACAAATGCTTGGGTACATATTTTACGCCACTTGCTTCTTCATGTCCGCGCATGCGAAAGGTCATGCATTCTATTAAATATGGCTTTTGATTTTTAATACAAAAATCTCTTGCCTCTTTTAAAGTTTCGTAAACTTCTAAAATATTATTGCCATCTATTTGAATGCCTTCGATTCCATATCCAACCGCTTTGTCTACTAAATTTTTACAACGATATTGTTCATTTGTAGGAGTACTTAATCCGTAACCATTATTTTCTATAATAAATATTACTGGCAAATCCCAAACGGCCGCTACGTTTAACGCTTCGTGAAAATCGCCTTCACTAGTTCCACCATCACCCGTAAACGCTACTGAAACTTTTGATTCTTTTTTTAGTTTATGTGCCAATGCCACACCATCTGCCAATGCCATTTGTGGACCAAGATGAGAAATCATGCCACAGATATGATGCTCCTTACTCCCAAAATGAAAACTTCTTTCTCTGCCTTTGCTATATCCATCT
>CAIQHJ010000130.1 GCA_903871575.1 uncultured Bacteroidota bacterium | reverse complement strand
TGCCGGAACAGAATCATTTGAAGGAGAAAGAGAATGGGGTTACAATGTGATGGAATCTTTTTATGCACAGCATCAACTCGAAGCGTTGAATCAAAGCAACGATATTTTAGAAGAAATGAAAGAGGCGCGCAGTGGTAAAAATGATTTAGAGTTGCGGGCATTGTTGGGTTCTTTCTTATTCAGTGGCGATACCGTAGAGAAGAAAATTAAAGTATTGAGTGGCGGTGAAAAAGCACGTGTTGCTTTAGCTAAAGTTATAGCCAGCAAAGCCAACTTTCTAATGCTGGATGAACCGACGAATCACTTGGATATCCACTCTGTAGATTTATTGGTAGAAGCATTGAATAAATACGAAGGCAGTTTGATTTTAGTGAGTCATGACCGTTATTTTATTAGTAGAATAGCCAATAAAATTTGGGAAATTGACGAACAACAAATCCGAGAATTTAAAGGGACTTACGCAGAGTGGGAAGACTGGAAAGAGCGAAAAGCCAAAGCAGATGCCGAAGCAAAAAAGAACAACACCACACCTGTAAAGCCTGAGCCCAAAGTAGAAAAGATCGTGCAGACGCCTGTAAACAATGACAGTAAAAAAGAACTACAAAAATTAAAATCGCAGTTCAAGCAGGTTGAAGAGAAATTGGCTAAGCTTCAAACCTCAAAACAATCATGCGAAGCGTCATTGGCTGATCCCAATATTTATGGCAACAAAGCACAATTCATAGAAGCCGAAACCAATTATAAAAAAGTTACACAAGAAATAGAAATAGCCAATAAAGAATACGAAAAGCTGTTTGAGCAAATCATGGAATTGGAAGGGTAATCGAAAAGCAGTTCATTAATAAATCAATTTCTCAGAAGTTGTACTTAAAAATGCAACATCATTAGAACAATTCACCTTGTGCGTCTTGTTTTTCCTGCTTTTCCTCCCACTCCATTTCAACAGTTTTGGAGAAGTCGATTAATTTGGCACCTAGTGCTTTCCAGCCCATTACTTCTACCAAATCTGCCACTTTAAATTTCTTCACCATGAGCTGCTGTCCTCTGCCCGTTTGCACTTTTAATATAGGTGAAGCTGTTGTTGTGATAGCTTCAACATAATTTCCTTTACCTTCTTTGATGAAGTAAAATTTGGAGTTCAATGTGGTGGTTTCTATGTTAAATCGCTTGACATTGAACTGCAGTTTTTCATTGTCTAAATAAACTGCAGTAATGATCTTACCTGGATGATACTTTTCTATCAACAATATTTTTTCAGGATCAAATCGCTGCGTAAGTTCCTGGTCGGTAATTTCATAAAACCCGTCGTTGAAAACGACTAAAATTCTGTCTTCCGCATCAAACATACCCAAATAATCGCCTTTTTCCTCCGTATTCAATCGCCCAAATTTATCATCAAACCACATTTTCTTAGCACTTAAAGTTGATTTTCCAGCCTCTTTAAACTTAATGGACTTGATGGGATATTTGGTCACTTGATTTCCGATGCTGCTTCTGCCTTTTATTTCCTGTTCTTCAAAATAAAAATCAATCTCTTTGTTTCTGGCAGTACAATTTGGACTTAAAATCACTTTAACTTGTTCTGCTTCACCATTAGGGTTAGCCGAAAAATAATGCACCTTGCTTTTTTCCGAACCTTTCGTTAAGTCGTACTCCTTTTCTCTAGTAATACCGGTTACATTAAATCGTTTGGCATAACTCACGCCAGTTTTGGCATCCAAATAAATCATGTTGTAAGTCGTACGCTCATCATTTTTTTGAAAAACGGCAACATGTATGATGTCTTTTCCAATAAATACTTTATCCGACACGCGAACAACTTTCATCATCCCTCCTTTGGTAAATGCAATGATGTCATCTAAGTCGCTGCATTCAATGATAAATGTATCTTTTTTCAAACTCGTTCCAATAAATCCATCTACAAAATTGGCATACAACTTTGTATTGGCAATGGCTACGGTCTTTGCTTCAATCACATCAAACTGCTTAATTTCTGTTTTGCGTTCTCTTCCTTTTCCGTATTTTTTAAGCAAGTTTTCATAATAAGCCACCGCAAAATCAGTTAAGTGTTCTAAATCGTTCTTCACTTGTTTGATTTCAGATTCCAAGCCTTTGATTTGTTCATTTAACTCATCAATGTCTAACCGATAAATTCTACGTACAGGCTTTTCAGTTAGCTTCAAAATATCTTCCCTTGTGATGGCTCTTTTTAATTTCTTTTTGAAAGGCTCAAATGCCACGTCAATGGCTGTAATTACTTTCTCCCAGGTCTCGTGCTTTTTTTCTAACTCCTTGTAAATCTTTTCTTCGAAAAATATTTTTTCTAATGAAGTATAATGCCATTTCTCCAACAATTCTGCCAACTTGATTTCCAATTCTCTTTTTAATAATTCCTTTGTATTTTCAGCAGAAATTTTTAGCAACTCAGTTACCGATAAGAATTGTGGTTTTTTATCAACAATTACACAGGCGTTTGGCGAGATACTCACTTCGCAATCTGTAAAAGCATATAAGGCATCGATTGTAATGTCTGGAGAAATTCCTGGTGCTAACTCAATGATAATTTCAACTTCTGCAGCAGTGTGATCAAGTACTTTTTTAATTTTAATTTTTCCTTGATCTGTTGCCTTAACAATCGACTCCATCAATTGAGTGGTTGTTACACCAAATGGAACACTTTTAATCACCAGTGTTTTTTTATCTTGCTCTTCTATCATTGCCCTCACCCTAACTTTACCTCCTCGCTTGCCTTCTAAATAATTGGAGGCATCCATCATTCCACCTGTTTGAAAATCGGGTAAAATCTCAAACTTTTTTCCACGCAGTGCTTTAATAGAAGCATCAATTAATTCACAAAAATTGTGCGGCAATATTTTGGTGGCCAATCCTACTGCAATTCCTTCAGCACCTTGCGCAAGCAACAACGGAAATTTCATGGGTAATGTGATGGGTTCATTTTTTCTACCATCATAACTCAATTGCCAACGGGTTGTTTTTGCGTTAAATGCAACATCCAAAGCAAATTTACTCAATCGTGCTTCGATATAACGAGCCGCTGCTGCATCATCTCCTGTTCGCACATCTCCCCAATTTCCCTGTGTTTCTATCAATAAATCTTTTTGTCCCAAATTCACAATAGCATCTCCAATACTGGCATCTCCATGTGGATGATACTGCATACTTTGTCCAATGATATTGGCCACTTTATTAAATCTGCCATCATCCATTTCTTTCATCGCATGCAAAATTCTGCGTTGAACAGGTTTTAAACCATCTTCTACAGCTGGGACTGCACGTTCCAAAATAACATAACTGGCATAATCCAAAAACCAGGTTTTGTATTGTCCACTTACGCCAGTATCACTGTGTGTATATGCTTCTTTAATTTTTTTTGTAGTCATCTATAGAAAATAATAATGCTTTTTATTCTGCTTTGGTAATCTGTCTTATTTCAAATTCTTTCATCTGTCCATTTTTCCCCTGCGCTTCAAACATCCCCATGGCAACCATCACTTTTAACCTCCACAATAAAAATGCATCGCCTGTTGTATGCTTGGCTTTGCTCAAAAACTGATGAATGATTTTTCCTGCTTTTTGCCATTCTGGCAATATAAATTTCTTCAACTCGCTATCGTAAAAGTCGTATTCATGCTGCATCAGCTTTTTACCACCTTCCAACATTCTTACGCCTTTGTTGTCTACACACAATTTTGTCCATTCGTCCGGATCAACTTCAAATTCGCTGAGGGTAATATCTCTGGCTAATTTTTTTGCTTTCAAAAATTCTTTCGCAGGAATTTCAGACAACCAATTGGGATAAAATATATTCCCTTTTTCATTGATGAAAGGAAGGTTATTTAAATATAAAATTTGAACCCTTCCTTGAAATGGCTTTAAAAATGGCAAGAGCCAATAATAACCAGACACATCGTGTTTGTTCTGTGCTGCCCAAATCCAAATTTGTGCTTCATCATTTTCCTGGAGCTCTTTTATTAATGATTCCAATGTTGCATTATCATCCTTTAACACATCCGACGATTTCTGTTCGTAATCACCTCCTTCGCAAACCATTTGCCACCAAGCTTTTCTTTCTTCAATACCTGATGGCTCGTAGATATTGTCAATTGGCCCAACGGCATAATCATCGTGAATACAGATTACCCGACCATTCAACTGCTCATCCAATTCAATAGCTGATTCCAATACTTTTACATCAGCTTCATTAAAAACAATATGTGTCATGTTTTTTCTTTTTTTTACTACACCGTTTCTATCAGATCTAATTCTACCCTAAGGTTATCGATAATAAATTCTTGTCTTTGTGGGGTATTCTTTCCCATGTAATATTCCAATAAGTTTTGAAGATGCTCGCCTTGCTCCATGATAACAGGTTGAAGTTTCATGCTGGTGCTGATAAATCGAGCAAACTCATCCGGACTAATTTCTCCCAAACCCTTGAAACGGGTGATTTCGGGCTTGGTTCCCAATTTTTTCATGGCAGCTTGCTTTTCCGTTTCGTCGTAACAATAAATGGTTTCTTGTTTGTTTCTAACACGGAATAAAGGCGTTTCTAAAATATAGACATGTCCATTCTTTACCAAGTCGGGGAAGAACTGAAGAAAAAATGTCATCAACAACAACCGAATATGCATGCCGTCAACATCAGCATCTGTGGCTATAACGATATTGTTGTACCGCAATCCTTCATAACCTTCTTCAATATTTAGAGCATGTTGCAAAAGATTGAACTCTTCATTTTCATACACAACTTTTTTGGTTAAGCTGTAGCAATTCAATGGCTTACCCCGTAAGCTAAAAACAGCTTGTGTATTTACGTTACGTGCTTTGGTAATGGATCCGCTGGCACTGTCCCCTTCTGTAATGAAGATGGTAGATTCTTTTTGTTTTTCTATGATGGTGTCTTTGTCTTTACCTGAAGGTTCATCGTTGTAGTGGTATTTGCAATCGCGTAATTTCTTATTGTGTAGATTGGCTTTTTTTGCACGCTCATTGGCCAATTTTTTTATACCTGCCAATTCTTTTCTTTCTCTTTCGTTTTGTTCGATGCGTTTTTTTAAAGCATCCGCAGTTGTGGGATTTCGATGTAAAAAATTATCCATTTCTTTCATCAGAAATTCACCTACAAAATTTTTCATACTGGGTCCATCTTCATAAACTGTTTGCGACCCCAATTTGGTTTTGGTTTGACTTTCAAAAACGGGCTCTTGCACCCTTACCGAAATGGCGGCACAAATGCTTCCACGGATATCACTCGCATCATAATCTTTCTTAAAAAATTCTCTAACTGTTTTTACAAAACCTTCTCTGAAAGCTGCTAAGTGGGTACCGCCTTGTGTCGTGAACTGCCCATTTACAAAACTATAATACTCCTCACCGTAACCGTTACCATGGGTAAATGTAACTTCTATATCTTCGCCTTTTAGATGCACAATTGGATATCGAATCTCATCCTCATTGGTTTTGTTGAGCAACAAATCCAACAAGCCATTCTTACTTACATACCGCTTGCCATTCAAGTTCATCACTAAACCCGCATTCAGATAGCAATAATTCCAGAATTGCTTATCGAGGTATTCCTGTACAAAATGAAAATTTTTAAAAACAGCGTCATCGGGAATAAACGTAACAAAAGTGCCGTTGGATTCTTTCGTAGCGATTTCTTTATGTTCTTTGATGAGAATACCTTTTTCAAATTCGGCAGTTTTTTCTTTCCCATCTCTGTAAGCAGTTACGCTAAAATGATTGCTAAGTGCGTTCACAGCTTTTGTACCTACTCCATTTAGCCCAACACTTTTTTGAAATGCCTTGCTATCGTATTTAGCTCCCGTATTTATTTTACTAACCACATCAACCAATTTCCCTAACGGAATTCCTCTACCATAATCCCTCACTGAAATTTTATTGCCGGAAATGTTTACATCTACATGCTTCCCATGTCCCATGGTATGTTCATCAATACAATTATCGATCACTTCTTTAATCAATACATAAACGCCATCATCTGGACTGCTGCCATCACCCAATTTTCCGATGTACATTCCGGGACGCAACCGAATGTGTTCTCGCCAATCCAGACTTTTAATACTGTCTTCGTTGTAATCAAATATCTCTTTTTCTGCCATTACTGGGATTTAGTTTTCTATAAAAATGGGACAAATATCATATCCTAAGAACTTGCGAATGTAATGTATAGAATGCTGTTGATGGGTGTAAGATTTATCCACAAAATTGGAATAATGTGTGTAAAATCTGCGAAATGCAACATAATGTTTAGTTTTGGCAAATTAATCATCCAAACTGCTGTTATCAAAATAGAAACTGATAGAGAGAAGATTGCTGCATATGCTGAAATTAAGGCAGATGAGAACGAATCATTTCGTACCTATTTGCAAAATCGCAATAGCCAAATGGTCGACCAAATGGTACATGAGTTGAACGCATTGGTTGAACCGCAGGTTGATTGCACAGCTTGTGGGGCTTGTTGCAATGGATTGATGATTAATGTAACCCAACCTGAACTGGAATCGGTTGCAGCTCATTTGGCAATGCCCAACGATTTATTTAAATCACAATATATCGAGGAAAGCTTAGGCGGAATGATGATTATAAATACAATACCCTGTCATTTTTTACACGAAAAAAAATGCACCATGTACGAGCATCGATTCAAAGAATGTAGAGATTTTCCACACTTGCATAAACCCAATTTTACAGATCGACTTTTTGGAACATTGATGCATTACAGCATTTGTCCAATTATTTTTAATGTAATTGAACAACTCAAAATTGAGACAGCATTTTTAAATGTCAAACAATAGGAAATTATGAATTTGAATTTAACAGGAAAAACAGCATTGGTTTGTGGCAGTACACAAGGACTGGGATTTGCCACTGCAAAAGAAATTGCCATGCTAGGAGCCAACGTCATTTTAATGGCTAGAAATGAAACAAAATTAAAAGCGTGTTTAATGGAGTTGGATCAAACCAAAGCACAACATCACAGTTATTTGGTAGCCGATTTCTCCAATCATCAAGCTGTTCAAACAGCAATAGAAAGTTATCTTGCTGCAGGCACAGTCATCCATATTTTAATCAACAATACTGGCGGTCCGGCTGGCGGAAAAGCAATCGACGCATCGATTGGCGCATTTTCATCTGCATTTGAATCGCATTTAATTTGCAATCATATTTTAACGCAGGCTGTTGTTCCGGGTATGAAAGCCGCAGGTTTTGGTAGAATCATCAATGTTATTTCAACATCTGTAAAACAACCTTTGGCTGGCTTAGGTGTCAGCAATACCATTAGAGCTGCAGTAGCCAATTGGAGCAAAACCTTAGCTACAGAACTTGGAGGCTTTGGCATTACCGTTAACAATGTTTTGCCCGGCTTTACACAAACCCAACGAGCAGATTATGTGATTGAAAAGAAAGCTGCAGACGCAGGAATATCTACAGATGCTGTGATGAAAAACTTGATTTCAGAAATACCTGCAGGAAGAATTGGACAACCTGAAGAATTTGGCGCAGCTGTTGCTTTTCTTTGCTCTCCTGCTGCTGCTTATATAAATGGAATTAATTTGCCGGTTGATGGCGGCAGAACGGGTTGCTTATAATTTTATGGCTTAAAAAAATCTGGGACAGCGCGTTTGATAGGAAGCATCACTGCTATGGTTAGGCGAAAATGCTTTATAAGACAAAGTCATTTCCAATCCACCTCTGTAATGCGAAGCTGCAACCAGTTTACTCACATTGATATCGTATGTAGCGCCAATGCTTATTTTGTAATAATCCAATTTTACAACCGGAATAACCGCATCATTCCATCTGTAAAACAAACCGCCAGAAATACTCACTTTTTTATCATCATCTGTTTGAACCAAATCGTGTATCATCATCACGCCACCTTGACCTTGGGCTGCGCCACCTTGTTTGAATAAGTCTGCATAAACCACTACTCTATCATAATCGCTTGTAGTAGAAGTCAACCCGAAATTCAATACGTATTTGGGATTTAATCTAAAATCATTTTGTGCTTGGAAGGAAACGCGGGGCTTGGTAAAATGAAACAAGCCTGCAGCCACATAATAGTTTACATTTTCTCCTGATTGGCCACTCAAACTCAATCCAACTGCAGGATCCCAATACGTTAAGTTATTGTTTGATAATGTTTGACTGGTTGGGTTGGTTGCGCTGAACGTACCCCCCAAATATTGATCATCGAATTTTAATTGAGTAGGATCAAAATGTTGCATCACTGGTCCACCCATAAATGCAGCTGATAAATACGTGCTTTTATCTGCGCTTAATGATTTGTGATAGTTCATTACCGGAAAGACTTGTGTTCTGCTCAATTTGGAATCTCCGGCTATATCATTTGTCAATTGAAATCCGAAAGTGACAAAATCACCTGTATTGGCTGATACCATTTTTTTAAATTCTGCACCCAATGCAATGGTTTTATATGGAACTGTAACGCTCTGCCACTGGTTTCTAAATCCAGAAGTCAAGCGAACATCGCCATCAAAAATCCCAGCCAATGCCGGATTTCTCAATATCGGCAAATCATAAAATTGAGAGAAATTGATATCCTGTGCGAATAAGGATTGCCTTCCCGCTGCAAACAACAGCATAAAGAGCATACAGGTGAATAGGTTTGTTTTCATCGGTTCAGGATTTGGATTTATTTCAATATGGTAACATTGCCTTTGTACATGTACGGTGTGCCGTTATCACAAACCACTTCCGCAATATAAACGTACACATCAGGCGCTGCTGTAATTCCTTTTACTTTTCCATCCCAGCCATATTTTGGCTCGTTGGGTGCAAAAGCTTCTTTTTCAAAAACCAGATTTCCCCATCTGTTGAATATTCTAAATGATTTCACTTTAATTCCTGTACCTCTTACCATCAGTATATCATTTATGCCATCGCCATCTGGTGTAAATGCATTCGGAACAAACACTTGAGCGCTTTTGCAGAACGTAACTACTTCCAGCGTATCAATTGCTTTGCAACCGAACCTGTTTACAACGCTCAAAGTATACATAATATTGTTTGATACAGTTAAAATTGGATTTGGACAATTGTCACAACTCAACTGATTGGCTGGACTCCAAGTCCATGAAGTGATGGGGCCATTCTGTGCCGTACCATTTAATTGAATACTGGTTCCAGAGGCCGCATTGATATCTGCACCCGCATTCACACTTGGTGTTGGGGCCACCGAAACATATACATAGCCCGTGTCAGTAAAACAATTATTCGAATCATACCCAATAACACGATATTGCGTACTAGCACCCGGTGTAGCAGTTGGCGTTGCCGATGTAGGATCATCTAATCCAATGGCAGGCGACCAAACATAACGTTCTGCATTTCTTGCAGTCAACTGGATAGACCTTCCTGTACAAAGGGTATCATTAGGTGAAACCATCATGTTGAATGGCTGAATGATGTTAACCACAACGGTGTCGTAACTTTTACATCCAAACAAATTGGTACCTTCTACCACATACGTAGTATTTGCCGATGCTGAAGTTGTTGGATTGGGACATTGTGTACAATTTAATCCAATAGCTGGCGACCAGTTATATTGATTGGCACCAGATGCAGACAAATTCGATTGACTACCTCTACACAAATTAAGATCATTGCTAGCAGATACGCTCGGCGTTGCATTAACGAATATTTTAAATGAACGCAAAGCTGTTTGGCAATTGTCGGGACTCATACCATAAACTGTAATAACCGCCATTTCCGGAGCAGTACCATTGTTTCTTGCTTCAAATGAAGGAATATCTCCACTACCACTTGCACCCAAACCGATATTCGGATTGTTATTGCTCCACGTAAAACCCGTTCCCATCACAGGTCCGGTAACACCAATTGGGTTGGTAATATCACGATTGCACAACATTTGATCGGGAACACTATCTACCATTGGTAATGGATTGATGGTTATTGTAAAATTATTGGTTGCACTATTACAACTATTGGCTAACCCAACTACGCTGATGTTAGCTGTAACGGGGTATGCATGCGTATTTACTGCTAAAAATGAAGGGATTGTTCCATTGCCATTTGCAGACAATCCAATTTCTGATGATGTATTTATCCATGAAAATTGTGTCCCTTGAACAGAACCTACAAAAGCAATAGAATCAATAACCGTTCCACTACATGCTGTAATGTTCGATGGTTGCACCATGCTTGGTGTTGGATCAACGATGATGTCGAAAGCATGTGTGTTGCCCGGACAATTGTTGGCAGTTGCGGTAACTTGTATTGTTGCAATTTGTGTTACATTGGTCGTGTTTTGCGAAACAAATGCATTGATATTTCCCACTCCTGTAGCAGCCAAGCCTATATTGGTGTTGTTGTTGGTCCAAGTAAATGTGGAATTGGGCACCATGCCAACAAATGAAATACCGTTGGTTTGCTGACCATTGCAAATCATTTGATTCAAAGGTTGGATAAAGTCTGCCATTGGCAAAATAGCCATCTGAAAGGATTGTGGCAATCCCGGACAACCATTGACAACAGGCGTAACCGTTAGGTTTGCTGTTGCTGTATTATTGGATAAATTGATTGGATTAAAAGAAAGAATATCTCCCACTCCATTTGTTGCCAATCCAATAGAAGGAAGCGAGTTGGTCCAATTGTACACTGTTCCATTAACCGTTCCAACAAATTCAATATTATTTATAGCACTTCCATTGCAAACGGTTTGGTTAATTGGTTGAGCAACTGTAGGCGTTGGGTTGATGGTTAGTGTCATGAATTGCGTATTACCAGCACAGCCGTTTAAGATCGGATACACGGTAATATTGGCTACAATTGGCGCATTGGAATTGTTGACAGCTGTAAATGTATTGATGTTGCCCGACCCATTCGATGGCAAACCGATTACAGGCTGGCTATTTGTCCACTGAAAAACATCTGCACCTGATGTGCTTTCAAAAACAATTGAATTGGTTGAAGCTCCATTACAAATATCAATGTTTGCAGGTGGGATAACATTGGGCGTAGGATTAACTGTAATTGTAAACTGAACTGGAACTCCCGCACAGCCGTTATCCGTTGGCGTTATTGTGATTGTAGCTACAGCAGGAACCAATGCGTTGTTGATGGCTGTGAAGGAAGATATATTTCCTGCACCATTTGATGCCAAACCAATAGATGGCAAATTGTTTGTCCAAGTATAGGTATTGGCTGCAACCGCACTGGTAAAGTTATTAAATACAACAGGCATGGTAGCTGCTCTATCACAAACTGTTTGATTGGGAGGCTGAATTGATTCTGGTGTAGGATGAACACCATAATAAAAAACAGGTAAGTTTACCGAACATCCATTGGCTGTTGCGGTTACTGAAATGTTGGCATATACTGTTGAAGTCGTGGTGTTTGAAGCAGTAAAAGCAGGAATATTTCCATACCCACTTGCTGCCAAACCAATGCCAGCATTGTCGCTCATCCAACTGTAATTTGTACCCGTTATTGAACTGATAAATACAACAGCATTTGTGCGCACTCCATTACAAACCATTTGGTCTCCCGGTTGATTTACAACAGGCAAAGGTTTTATAATAATTTGTTTGATCACCGTATCTGCACAACCATTGCTATTAACCGCAATTGCAGTTATAGTATATGTACCTGCCTGAGCAAAACTAAAATTCACGCTATCACCTTGTGCGTTCATTCCGTTGTTGGTTGTCCAGGTGATGGTTGATGTTATGGTTGAAGGAGAAACAATGCCAATGAACTGAACCGCTGCATCCTGACAAGCATGTGTAGGTGCAGAAACAGATAAAACAGGAGAAGTCAATAAAGAAACCACCACAACTTGTGTAACAGAATCTTTACATCCCGTTGTGCCGGTTGCAACTAGTTTTACCAAAAACGTCCCAGAACGATTGTAAATATGTGTAGGATTGATAGCCGTTGTAGTTGTTCCATCACCAAAGCTCCAAACATAATTACTGATGCCAAACTGTGAAGCAGATTGATTTGAAAATACAACAGTTGTTTGAGTACAATTGGCTGCAGCTACATAAGAAAATGCAGGCCTAATATTTTCAATTTTTATGGCATCTAAACCTGGAATTGTGATTTGACAGCCACCAATGAAATTAACCGTTACAGAAGGCATATAGGTACCAGCATTTACATAATGATGATTAACGCTGGTTTGTGTTGAAGTTAATGTTGTGCCATCACCAAAGTTCCAAGTTGCATTCAATAAACTTGGTGCATTCAAATTAAATGTTACAATTGCATCGTTACAAAATGTCCCTCCCGTATACCCAATACTTGCGGTAGGTTGTGCAATGGTAATGGTATCTGTTGTTGTTCCCGAACAACCGCTGGGCAATTGTACAGTCATGGTTACAATATATGTTCCTATTGACGTATAGGTATGTGTTACAGTGTTACCTGTTCCGGTTGTTCCATCTCCAAAATTCCATAATACAGAAGTGGAAGGCAGATTTTCGTTATAAAAAGTGATGTTGTGCGGCGCACATGCGGCATTGGTTTCTGAACTGTGAAATGAAGGTGTAAAACCACCCGTCAATGAAATAGCTAAAGTATCTCTACAACCGAAAGTATTAAAAGGAATCATCTCCAACCATAGCGTTGTGTTGCTAGAAGGTCCGGGATTTAATACCGCATGTTGGCCTGTTGCCACTGTTGCAGAATAATTGGCATTCCACCAGTTGTAAGTTTGAAATCCTGGAGGCGCATCTAATGTAGTAATGTTTGGAAAATTACAATCGTATTGAACGCCAACAGACTGACCACAACTATTTTCTACATCTACATAAGCATAACCCCAATGTCCTCTTCTGGTACAATCAGCAGTTGTAAATTCTAAATACATTGTTCTTCCTGTGTATGCTCTTAAGCTAATAAACACACTTGCCCAAGGCTTGTAAATTACAGAAGTATCAACCGTTGATCTTGCAAAACCTGGCAAATTGGAAGTAGAAATGTATTCGAATGAAGCACAATCTACATACCTGTTTGCTGCAGAGTCAAACAACCTGGCTACAAAACGAGGTTGCGACCAAGTCGTGTGTCCTGGATCTTGAAACACAACAGCATAATCGTATTTAACCGAGAAATTGCTGTCATTTTGAGGAACACGAATGGTGTAAGCAATTCTTTCTGCTTGTGCACCAATATTGGTATTACCCAACCTTACTGCATAATTTGACCCATCTGGTGGATTCGTTGGAAACAAACCGAAAAAGTCTATTGGCGAAGGAAGTGTTCTCGTAATGATTCTATGTCTATTGGCTAATGGTGCCGATGGATTGACAGTTATCACATTTGTATTTCCGACTGAATCTACCGTTCCTGTGTACGTTCTCCAATTGGTGAAGTTGCCATATTCAAAATCTAAATTTTCTGGACAAGCCGTATTGGTTGATTGATTAATTGCAGGAGACAATCGTTGAGTGATGGGTGCAATAGTTGTGTTTTCAAATACAATAACCCCATTGTTGGTTAGTTTTCCAATTTGATTCCCTTTTTCAATTCTAGCTTCTCCATTTGGCTGAAATCCATAACAAATATCTACATCTAAAACCGAAGTCACTTTACCTTGATTATCAATAATTTTCCATCTTCCTTTTTCCAACACCACCGTTTTAGCAGATAAAAAATCGTATGCTACATCGTAGATACAAGGAATAACAATTTTACCGTATTCGTTTACATAACCCCATTTTTCATTAATTTGAACAGCCGCCAAATGTGAAGAAAAATTTCTTGCGCCATCGAAAATTGGTGCTGATATAGCAGCGCCTAGTTTGTTGATAAATGTAAACTTCATGCCTTTCAAAACACGCGCAAATTGATTTACAAATGGTTCGGTTTCATCCCAAGCTGAATTTTGAACCACTATTGTGTTCGATTTTTGGGGAATAGAATGATTGTTTTCAGAAAGATTTGGTGTTTGTCCGAACGTAGCAACCGCGGATAACAGGAGCAATAAGGTAAATAACTTTTTCATCGGCGTATTGGATTAGACCAAAAGGATGGTCTGTTATAGGATATATTATAAACGCCAATTTTTTAGTTTTATTATGCATTGTTAAAATTGAAGTGCTTTCACCCTTATTTACCGTATTTTTCACATCTACTTTTTATAGCGATTGAAAGTATTTTGGATTATAAATTTTCCATTTTTTGAAAATCAATGACAAAAAAAATACCTGCAATTAGCAGGTATTTTTTTATACTTATTTTTTTTCTTAGTTTTTCTTCTTTGAATTCAGGTATGCTTGGTATTTTGTAAATCCTTCCTCTCCCATTGCTTCTATTAAAAACTTATCTTTTTTGGTTTCAATTTCATTTATCAATCTAGACTTATCATCTTGAGATAACTTACTGTTATTCAATATTTCAGTCTTTCTTAATTGAATTTTATTTTCAGCTGAGGCCAATTGCTTTTGCATATCAGCTGATAAAACAGGCATGTCATTTTTTGTTTGAATTTGTTGCGTTGGAACAACATCTGCTACAGGTTTAGCTGTGCTCATGTTTGCCTCAGACATAGAAGATTGACGATTTGAATCCTGACCAAAAGTAAATTGGCTTGAAAAAATTGTTGCGATAAGCATTAAAATGAATAGACGAATCATATTTTTTATTTTTATGTTGTTGACGCAATTTAAATAAATAAATGAAAATAATTAGAGATTATCTACTCTACTTTCCAATGTATTTTGCAAGCTCGTGCTTAAATTAGACAATATATTGTACCCCGTTTCTTGTTCAATAAAGTCTACTGAAGTTCTGTATAATTTCCAATCGTTGCCAATATTGTCGTTATTTTCCATAACCACACCAATTACTCTAGTTGTGTTTCCAACTCTATTCAAATCATTGGCGCCATCAGGCAACACAACAATCACCTTCCACAATATAGCAGGCACAACAACACGACCGTTATCGATTGTTGTTGCCAAACCGCCAGTCGTGGTGGTACCACCCTCACCATATGCACCAGAAACTATGTAAAGCTCATTTCCTCCTTGAACCAATGTCCTACAATAATCTTCCAATCCAGCCCAGGTAATTTGATTGTTGCGTGGTGCTTGCGGAATAATGTTGGTCATTAAGAAAGTTGAAGAGTTGGCTGCAATAGACGATGTACGATCTGCAGATGGACACATATGCCCCCTATCAAAACCAGTTGAGCTATAGCTTAAATTACTTACCCAATACCAATCTGCAGGTAAAGCTGTATTTGCTCTAAAATTATCTTGACGAGGTGTTGCACCATAATCGGTAGAAACCACATGCCAACTAACCCAATTTGGAATACCCCTGTCTCTATTGTAAGAAACAGCATAATAACCTTCCTTTATCAAATAATTGCCAAAATCAGCAGTGTTTGTTGTCGCATTACTAGGGTTTCCCATCACCAAAGTACTGTCTGTTGCACTGGTTGGAGGAGCAACTGCTGGAACAATAATGGGCGCACCTACAGGAGCGGTGGTTTCTACTAAAATTGGATCTTTTGTACAAGATTGAAACAAAATAACACTTGTAATTGCAATGGCAATAACAGAAAATTGTCTTTTAAAAAAAATCATGCTTGTGTTTTGAAATGAGAATTATAGTTGGGTGTTATGGATAGCTCCCAAAAATACAGCTTTTTATCTTGCTTCAACAACAAGTTCACAAAGTTCCTAATCTTAACCTATGGTAACTTGCAAAGAAATAATGATGTTAAATGTAATTTTTTGTAACTTTAAAACGATGAGCTCAAAGTCGATTCCCATATTTATTTTATTTCAGTTTTTATCATTCCATACAACGTTTGCCCAAAACATCACGGGCATTTGGGAAGGTCTTATGTCGGATGAATTTCTCCGCGTGAATATCAATCAATATAAAAATGAAATTTGTGGGTACACATATGACATCGTTTTAGACAATAAGCGTAGTCGTTGCAAATCCTATTTCTCTGGCAAATACGATCCGCAAAAAGGCATATGGACAATCAATGGCATCAACTTCATAGAAAACAGTGGAGATCACATTCTAATGACGCTCCGTTTGTGGCAAGTAGATCCTAAAAATACTAAATTGCTAAGAGGCATGGTTTCATCAGCTCCCGGGTTGCTCAACTTTTTTGATAATGATGGGGCTGATTTGTTTTGGTTGAAAAAAGTAAGCAATCGACCAGTACCACCCAAAAAAGGAATGACCATTTGCTACCAGCAAACCAATGCAACATCTAAAACAATCCCATCAGCAAAAAATAACAGCTCCAAAAAATTACCTTTGAAGCCAACCAATGACATTGACGCTAAAATAGCCATCAATAAACAAGAACAGCCAATTGATAGTGTTTCTGTAAAGTCAATACCTTCTTCAATTGACAATAAAGAAGCGCTTGCTAATGATGGTAATGATAAATATGTATTATCACTTGCACGAACAAGAAAAAACAACAGCATTTCTGATATTCTGGTGCAAGTAAAAAAAATAAAAATTGAAATTTACGACAATGGCAGCATTGACAATGATTCTGTAAGTATTCTATACAATGGGAAACTATTGAAAACGAATGAAAGATTAACTGAAACGCCCATTACATTAGAACTAACATTAGACACATCAAAGGAGAAGCATGAACTGCTATTGTTTGCCGAGAATGTAGGAATTTACCCTCCCAATACTGCTTTGATTGTGGTTACAGCCGGCAAAAAAAGATATGAGTTACATTCCAGTGCTAGCTTGACTGAAAACGCCATACTGAATATCATCTACCAACCTTAATCCATCATTTCTACAACCCGATTTTTTCATTCACAATTGCCAAAATTGCTTTCTCTTTTTCAATGGCCAATTGCTCTATTTCTTTACCAGCGTTTACCATTTGATCAACAAATGTTTTATCAGCATAATCTGCGGCATTTATTCTTACGTTCATGAATGCCCCCATTACAGCAGTTCTCGCACACAATGCGCCCACACCTGCATCTGACACAGAATTGGGATTCCCATCGGTAGCCATAGCTAAAATCACATCCATACTATCTGATGCCAATTGCATTACTTTAAACGGTACTTCAATGGCATTTTTTGTTGCCAATTGAATGGCTAATTTTCTTGCTTGCTTTTCTTCTTCTGTAGATTTGGGCAATCCAAATGCAGACATAATTTGGTTGAAGGCCCGCGTATCTTCATCAACCAATTGTAACAGTTGTTGTTTGATGGCTTGTCCTTTTTCTGCCCAATCACTAAATTCTTTCCATCTGCTATCCCAACCCGTTTTGTGAGATGAAAGATTGGCAACCATGGTAGCCAACGATATCCCTAAAGTGCCTACATACGCTGCAATGGAACCGCCCCCAGGTGCAGGACTCTCACTGGCAGTTTCATCGGCAAAAGAAGACAACGACATCTGAACCAATGGGCTGCTTGATGCATTCTTCAACATGTATTCGATAATACGCTCAGATGGATTAAAAGGTGTTAATTCATCTAGCCCCATTGACTTCACTGCAATTTTAATTAATTCGCTTTCACTTACCCCAACAGAACGTTGTTGCTTAAGCAGAAAGTATTTTCCAGCATCGAGTAATGATTGCAGCGGAATCAAGCCCACCAATTCACTACCGGTTACCCTTAATCCTCTTTCGTTTGCTTTTTTGCAAGCCTCATCAAAGGCCACATGCACGGGTGTAACACTGATGTTTGTGAGATTAATCGAAATTTGAGCAATTCCGTATTCCTCGATGAACCATCCTATGGCTTTAACAGACTTCAAACTACCGGGAATGGTTATTGGATTACCATTTTCATCCAACACATTTTTGCCGTTTTCTTTTTTTGTCCTTCCAGCTTCTCTAATATCAAATGCAACAGCATTGGCTCTTCTTGTAGAGGTAGTATTTAAATTGATGTTGTATGCCACCAAAAAATCCCTAGCCCCAATAACTGTTGCACCTCTTTTGCTGTCAAAAGCAGCTGGTCCGAAATCTGGTTTCCATTCTGGCAATAAAATTTTCTTTGCAAATCCCTCATACTCACCTGCACGTATAACCGATAAATTACTCCTGTCTTTATTGGGTTGCGCCATTTCATATAAATACACCGGTAAGTTTAATTCCGCTCCTACTCTTTCTGCCAACCTTCTTGCATAAGATGCCGTTTCGTCCATGCTGATATTGGCAATGGGAATAAAAGGACAAACATCAGTAGCGCCCATACGAGGATGTTCGCCTGTATGTTTACTCATATCTATCAACTCCCCAGCTTTTTTTATGGCTCTAAATGCAGCTTCTACAACTTGTTCTGGCGTGCCCACCATCGTAACAACCGTTCTATTGGTGGCTTTACCTGGGTCAACATTTAACAATCTCACCCCTTCTACCGATTCAATTTGATCGGTAATTTGTTTGATGATGGCTAGATCATTCCCTTCAGAAAAATTAGGCACACATTCGATTAACTGTTGCATATTATTCGGTTTTATTTTAATTAACGATTTCACCTTTGATGATTACCTTATCAATCAAATTGCTTCCAAAGCTATATGGAAGATAAGCAATAGATGGTATGGGTTTCGTCAAAATCAAAT
>CAIQHJ010000129.1 GCA_903871575.1 uncultured Bacteroidota bacterium | reverse complement strand
CGGTTAAATCTATAAAGAAAGGGGAGGAACTTACCATCAATTATAATGGCGATTGGAATGATGCAACAAAGGTTTGGTTTGAAGTTGAATCTTAAATTTTAAAGAAAATGTTACAAAGAAAGTTGGGTTTATTTCAATCAACGGTGCTTAATATGATTGATATGGTGGGTATTGGTCCGTTTGTGACTTTACCTATTGTAATTGGATATTTGGGCGGAATGTATTTGTACGCTTGGATTGCTGGTGCAATTTTGAGTTTGATTGATGCCATGATTTGGAGTGAATTGGGCGCAGCCTATCCATTGGCAGGTGGTAGTTTTAATTTTTTGAGCGAAGCTTATGGAAAAAAGAAGGGCGGGAATTTGATGGGCTTTTTATATGTTTGGCAAACCATCATCCAAGCTCCGTTGGTGGCCGCTTCTGCCGCTATTGGTTTTACTTCCTATCTGCTTTTTCTATTGCCCAACTTATTGATCTGGCAACAAAAATGTATTTCTGGTGCAGTTATCATTTTAATTACCATTTTGCTTTACAGGAAAATTGAAAACATCGGCAAAATTGGGGTGTTGCTTTGGGTTGGCGTAATTGCTACTTTAGGATGGGTGATTTTTGGGGGTATTGCACACGGAAATATGTTTCAACAAATAGCAAATATCTCATCAGATTTTAGTTTTAATACATTGGTTTCATTTGCATTTGGACAAGCTTGCGTAAAAACCATTTATAGTTATTTGGGGTATTATAATGTTTGTCATTTAGGTGGTGAAATTAAAAATCCCCAAAAGAATATTCCAAGAAGTATGTTCATTTCGGTGATTGGGATTGCCGTACTTTATTTATTGATGAATCTCAGTATTACTAGTGTAATTCCTTGGCAAGAAATTAAAGCTTGGCAAGTAGCAGATGTGAATCATTTTGTAGTCAGTGTATTTATTGAACGACTTTATGGGCATACTGCAGCAAATGTAGTAACCATAATGATTTTGTGGGTTGCATTAGCTTCACTTTTTGCCGTTTTATTGGGTTATTCAAGGGTGCCCTATGCAGCTGCTACGCAGGGTGCATTCTTTAAAATATTTGCCAAGCTTCATCCTCAAAAAAACTTCCCTTACATCTCGTTATTGGTGCTTTCAAGCATTGCTTTTGTATTTAGTTTGTTGTTTAGGATGGGGGAAGTAATCAGCGGAATTTTAGCCATGCGCATCATCGTACAATTTATCGGACAAGCCATTGGGTTGATGCTGCTTCGTAAACGAAATGATGCATCAAGTTTTCCTTTTAAAATGCCTTTATATCCTTTGCCTGTAATCCTTGCTATTCTAATGTGGCTGTTTATTTTTTATGCTACAGGACTAGCAGTTATTTCCATGTTTTTTATTGTTGCTGGAAGTGGGGTGGTGGTGTATTTTTTGAAGAAAAGGTTTGAAGCGAAGGTTTAAGGCCACGAAGTTTAAATGCTTGCAGCATTTTTTTTGACACGAAGTCACGAAGGCACAAAGGCACGAAGTTTCTTGTTTCACGCAAAGGAGCAAGGACGGTATGAAATAAGGAATAAGAAACTAAAAATAAGAAATAAGGAAATGTATTTCCAACTTTTCTAAATTCCCAACCTTTTGAACCCATTGAACTTATTGAACGTTTTGAACAGTTTAAACCATTAAACCGTTAAACCTCCTCCACTACATCACCTCCGCCATGTTTGGTATTTCTGCGGCTTTATAAAGTCCTTCGTCTAATTTTTTCTTTGTTTCTCTGAATGCTTTTAATGTGGTATCTATATCGTCAAAACTGTGTGCAGCAGTAGGGATAAGTCGGTAAATGATATCGCCTTTTGGAATTACAGGATATACTACAATGCTACAAAAAATAAGATAATTTTCTCTAAGATCCATGACCATTTGGGTAGCTTCAGGAACGTCGCCCTTCATGTATATTGGTGTTACTGGAGAACTGGTACTTCCAATATCAAATCCGCTTTCTTTTAATCCTGCTTGTAAACGAGCCACATTTGCCCAAAGTTTTTCTCTTAATTCAGGCATGTTGATGGTCATTTCCATACGCTTAAGCATACCTTCTACAATTAATAATGGTAAGCTTTTTGCAAATATTTGAGAACGTGTATTGTATCGTAAATATTTGATAACGGCTTTTGGTCCGCTGATGAATGCACCAATACTTCCCATGCTTTTTACGAACGTGCTGAAGTATAAATCAATTCCATCCTGACAACCCTGTGCCTCATCAGCACCAGCCCCTGTTGGTCCCATATAACCAAATCCATGCGCGTCATCTATCAATATCCTGAATTCATATTTTTGTTTTAGGGCAACGATTTCTTTTAGAATTCCTTGTTCGCCATCCATTCCAAAAACACCTTCTGTGATAACTAAAATACCACCGCCATTTTTTGCTGCCAATTCTTTTGCACGCTGCAATTGTTTTTCACAATCTTCTATATCATTGTGTTTAAACGCATAGCGATGTCCCATGTGTAAACGAACACCGTCAACAATACAAGCATGCGATTCTGCATCATAAACAATAACATCTCTTCTGT
>CAIQHJ010000128.1 GCA_903871575.1 uncultured Bacteroidota bacterium | reverse complement strand
TGAAGCGAATGGCTTATCAAATGAAAGTATAGAATGTGCAGATGATTCAGTAACCATACCAAAAATAGGCGGTGCAGAATCGCTCAACGTTGCCGTTGCCACTTCCATTATGCTCTATGCATTGAACAGTTGATTATTTGAATTGAATGGCTCTAACGGGCATAATTTTTCTTACCAGCATTGTAGGAAAAATTAATGTAGCAAAGCAAATGATGACAGTAGTTACATCAATTAAAATCACTTGCCACCAAACAACATGCACACTGGCCACTTTGATGAAATAGGCTTCTTCGTTGAGTTGTATAAATCCTGTTTGTTGTTGCAGCCAACAAATACACAAACCCAGCAGTGTTCCTATGACTACGCCAGCAATGGCTATCAATGAGGTGTTGTACAAGAATATTTTTTGAATATGCCAGTTATTGGCGCCAATCGCTTTTAAGATGCCCGTCATTTGAGTTCGTTCGAGCAACAGTATAATCAAACAAGTGATGAGATTCACTGCAGCAACAATCATCATAATAAACAATAAAATGTTTTTTATCTGTCCTTGCAAATCCAACCATTCAAAAATATTGGGATAAATTGATCGAATGCTTCTACTATACCAGCTTTGAGGAAGTTCGTTGTAAGTGATGTTTGTGATGCTATCGGTTTTTTTATAATCAGCTAAAAACATTTCATATCCACCAATTTGGTCGGGCTCCCAATTGTTGAGCCTTCTTATCAATTGTAAATCGCACAAAGCGAAATTCTTGTCATACTCCTCAATGCCAGTTTTAAAAATTCCCGAAACCATTAGTTTTCTGGCGCTCTTGCTTCCATCTTGTTTAAAGAAAAATACCAATAAACTGTCGCCGTATTTTAGTTGAAGTTGATTGGCAGTATAAGCGCTGATGTTGATTTGTTTGCTATAGCCACTGTCTTTGAATTGCAACCATTTTCCAGTTTGCAAAAACCGATTCATTCTGTCAAAATGAAAGGAGCTATCGATTCCTTTTAGTAAAACACTTTCGATGCCTGTATTGAATTTTAAAATACCCGATTTGGTGGCATATCTTTCAACAGATTGAACGCCGTCTATGTTGCGTAGTAATTTTTCTACGCTGTCATTTTGTTGGATGGGAAACTCCTCAGCAATACTCACTTTATCATCGATGCTTTGTTGCACGCGAATATGTCCCCAAAAGCTAAATACTTTATTGCTGATCACCTCTTGAAAGCCATTGACAAAACTGGTAGCCACAATCATTACAGTAACGCTCAATGCAGTAGCCGCAGTAGCTAATCTGATTATGAAACGAGAAAAGGTTTGCTTGTTTTTAAAAGCAATTCTTTTGGCTATGAACAATGAAACATTCAAACGTAATATTTTTACTATCTTTCAAAAGTAAATTAATAATACAATAAATGAAATGCAATAATTTTTTCGTGGGTTTTTTTGTATTGATGATGATGATGATGGAAGAGGAGGGACATGCACAACAGGTAGAAAAAATATATAAGCCCTATATCAAAACAGCCCAATTGTTTTCATATGGAAACCAACAAGGCTTACCGTTATACAAGCTGGGTGGTGGAAACAAATTGGAATTGGAATTTGATGATATGGACGCGAATTATAAAAATTATTATTACACGTATGTATTGTGTGATTACAATTGGAAACCAACCAATTTGAGTGCTTTTGATTACATCAAAGGATTTACACAAAATAGAATCAGCACTTACAGGTATTCGAATATTTCTTTTGTGAGATATACGCATTATCAAGCTTTCTTCCCCGACCAAAACTCGCTTCCCACTCGATCTGGAAATTATTTATTAAAAGTGTATCTTGATGGAGATACATCAAAACTCGTTTTTACAAAACAATTTTTAGTGCTCGATCAAAAAGCACTTGTTACGGCAGAAGTTGTACAGCCTTTTACACCGCAATTGTTTTCTACACATCAACGGCTCCGTTTTTCAGCCAACATCAAAGACATCAATACATTTAGTGCTGCCCAACAAGTGAAAGCCGTTATCTTACAAAACAACCGTTGGGACATCAGTAAACGCGACATCATACCTACCTACGTACGTGGAAACGTGTTGGAATACAACAGTGAAAACATTGGGGTATTTCCTGGAGGCAAAGAATGGAGATGGCTCGATTTGAGAAGCTTCCGTTTGCAAAGTGATCGCGTGGATAGCGGTACTTATGATAAAAACAATGCCCATTTTTTTCTCAAACCAGATGTCGACAGAACAGGAGAGCGATATGTATATTTTCCAGATTACAACGGAATGTACAACATCATCACATATGAGAGCATCAATCCTTTTTGGCAGGGAGATTATGCCGATATCCATTTTTATTTCAAACGAAAAGATGGGTTGCCATATCCCCAACAAGATATCTATTTGGCAGGAGCGTTCACCAATTTTGAATTAAACAATCAATGGAAAATGACCTTTAATGCAACAACTGGTCAATACGAAACCACCGCTTTTTTGAAGCAAGGGTATTACAATTATACATATATCGCCGTTGATCGAAACAACCCAGAAAATAAGTTTGAAATGGAAGGGAATTATTGGGAAACAGAAAATTCGTACACAGTTTTAATTTATTACAAATCATTTACAGATAGGAATGATCAGCTGATTGGGGTAACCACCATCAATTCGAGAACAGATAAGCCTGGATTTTCATTTTAACAGAAATGGGTTTTCATTAAACTATAATGACTATATTTGCCGCGGCAAGTCTTATACGGCCAGCTCCTGTTGAACTCCCCCAGGACCGGAAGGTAGCAAGGGTAGATGGTTGAGCGGCGCGATGTAAGTAACTTGCCATTTTTTTTTGCTCGAATCTTACTTTTGATTTTTTACTTTTTAATTAATCAAATATCTTCGCCCAACACTTTAAAAATCAATCAAAGCACATGAAATTTTTTATCGATACGGCCAACCTGGCACAAATAAAGGAAGCTAACGAGCTTGGAATTTTAGATGGCGTAACCACCAACCCATCATTGATGGCAAAAGAAGGTATTCAAGGAAAAGATGCAGTCATGCAGCATTATAAAACCATTTGCGAAATGGTTGACGGAGATATCAGTGCAGAAGTAATCTCTACAGATTTTGACGGTATTATTGCAGAGGGAAAAGAACTGGTAACCATACACAAAAACATTGTAGTAAAAGTGCCGATGATCAAAGACGGCATCAAAGCCATCAAATGGTTTACACAAAATGGAATTCGTACAAATTGCACATTGGTGTTTTCTGCTGGACAAGCCATATTGGCTGCAAAAGCAGGCGCAACATACGTTTCACCATTTATCGGAAGAATTGACGATAGTGGTTGGGACGGGATGGATTTGATTCATCAGTTGAGTCAAATTTTTAGCATTCAAGGCTACAAAACAGAAATACTTGCTGCGTCTATTCGCAATCCCAATCATATCATTAAATGTGCAGAAGCCGGAGCAGATGTTTGCACTTGTCCATTGGATTCAATTCTTGGCTTATTAAAACATCCATTAACAGACATCGGATTGGCTAAATTCTTGGAAGACGCCAAAAAATTTGCATAACAAACCAATTTTCTCTTACAAAGACGGATTGATTTCCGTCTTTTTTTTTATAATTTCCTCAGGTATTTTTAAACCGATTTGCGATGTCTAAGATATTGGTATTTGATAATTATGATTCGTTTACCTACAATTTGGTGCATTTGGTAGAAAAAATCTTGCATACCAAAGTGGATGTGTGCAAAAATGATCAATGCAATTTGGAGGAAATGGAAGCATATGATCAAATTATTTTGTCGCCAGGTCCGGGCTTGCCCATCGAAGCGGGGATGCTAATTCCAGTAATCAAACATTTTGCAGCATCCAAAAAAATATTGGGCGTTTGTTTAGGGCATCAAGCCATTGGTGAAGCTTTTGGTGCAAAGCTCAAAAATTTGCAAACAGTATTTCATGGAGTAGGACATCCCATTCATATCAACGAACCAATAGATCCAATTTTCGAAGGCTTGTCTCAAATGGAATTGGTGGGAAGATATCATAGCTGGGTAATTGCAGACGACAACCTTCCAACAGAATTGACCATCACCGCGCGTGATCTTCAGGGCAATATCATGGCTATACGACATCAACAGTATAATCTTTGTGGCGTTCAATTTCACCCAGAAAGTATTTTAACGCCTTCGGGAGAAAAAATGATGCGCAATTGGCTTTTTCAGTAACTTAGTACATCATGTTTTTATAATATACAGCAGTTAAAAAACTTTGCTATGAACATTAAAGTTTGCGGCATTACCAATGTAGAGCAATTGGTTCAGCTAGATAAGCTATTGGTGGATTTTGCAGGTTTGGTCTTTGATCCCAAATCTTATCAATGCATGCCTTCCGATGTGAATGCTTCCGACATCAAATATGCCGATGTAGAAATAAAAAAAGTAGGGGTGTTTTGTAACCAAAGCATGGATGAAATCATGGAAACCGTGAATCGATTTGGTTTGGATCTTATACAGCTAAACGGCATGGAATCGCCTGAATTGTGCATGCAACTTTCCAATGAAATTACGGTTATTAAAACATTTTATATCGACCAATTTGATATCGAAAAAATAAATACCATTATCAATCAATACGATGAATGCTGCGATTATTATGCATTTGACAGCAATCAAAAAGAGATTCGAGGTGGATTGACACAAGCATTTGACTGGAAGATGATTGGCAATACAAGTATAGAAAAGCCATTCTTTATCGGAGGCGGTGGCATCAAACCTTGCGATGCGCCAACCATACATCAATTTAAGCATCCCGATTTTTTTGGTATAGACATCAACAACAATTTTGAAAAAGAACCCGGCATCAAAGACACCGCATTGGTGTTGAGTTTTATGAGAGCCGTAAATCAGGTGGTTAATTAGTGTTAATTCCATTAATTCGTTAGGTAAAAAGCAATAAACAACCTATTTTGCATCAAAATTTTAAGGCATCAATTTATACGATAATGAAAAAAATATTCTTAGTATTTAGCATCATTCCAACTTTAGTTTTTGCACAACCAGGTAATCAAACGCCAAGGGTTGCACTAAACAATATGACAGATAGTTTCAGTTACGCCGTAGGGGTAAGCATCTCCAATAGTCTTATAGAGCAAGGTGTTACAGAGTTGAATATTGGCGCGTTGAGTCAGGCTTTTGTAGATGTGCTCACCAACAAGGATAAGCAATTAACATTAGAAAAAGCAACTGCCGTTATACAACAAAGAATGCAGGAATTTAGTCAGAAAAAAGCACAGGTGGAAGAAGATGCCTCCGCTCCGATGGGCAAGGTTATTCCAGATTTTGAACAAGCAGACGCCAGTGGCAAAATGGTGAATATTAAATCTTTCAGAGGAAAATATGTACTCATCGACTTTTGGGCTAGCTGGTGTGGTCCTTGCAGAGGCGAAAATCCAAACGTAGTTGCTGCTTATAATAAATACAAAAATAAAAACTTCACCGTACTTGGCATTTCACTTGATAAAGACAAAAATGCATGGTTAGCCGCAGTTCAAAAAGATGGTCTTACTTGGACACAATTGAGTGATTTGAAATTTTGGAGCAATGCCGTTGCGCAGCAATTTCGCATTCAAAGTATACCTCAAAACTTCCTCATCGATCCCAACGGAGTTGTTATTGGAAAAAATTTAAGAGGCGAAGCACTGGAAGCAAAATTGGAAAGCGTTATAAAATAAGAACGATTCTAAATTTCATGTATATTAACCTTCAGTTTGCGTTTATACATTTGAACGGTGTTTTCCATTCCATATATTAAAGCATCACAAATAAGTGCATGGCCAATAGAAACTTCATTTAATCCTGGGATATTGCTTGCAAAGTAGGAAAGATTGTTGAGGTCTAGGTCGTGACCCGCATTGATATTGAGGTTCAGTTCATTTGCTTTTAGTGCAGCTTTTATGTAAGGCTCGATAGCAGACATTTTATTACCGGCAGCAAATCCCACAGCATACGCTTCGGTATACAACTCAATTCTATCGGTGCCGGTTGCTTTAGCCGCTTCAATCATTTCAACAATGGGATCTACAAAAATGGAAACCCGAATTCCTGCATTTTTAAAATCAGCAATGATTTGCTTGAGATAGTCGAGGTGTGCGATTGTGTTCCAACCTTGGTTGCTGGTAAGTTGTTGATTGCTATCGGGCACAAGTGTTACCTGTGTTGGCTTATTATTTAAAACCAACTCAACAAATTTTGCTTCAGTTGGGTTGCCTTCAATATTGAATTCTGTTGTGATGATGTTTTTTAGCGCATATACGTCCTCGTAACGAATATGTCTTTCATCTGGTCGAGGATGAATGGTAATTCCGTCTGCACCGAAACGTTCAATCTCTTTTGTAAACTGCGTCAGATTTGGATTGTTTCCACCTCTTGCATTTCGAAGCGTGGCCAGCTTGTTGATGTTTACCGATAATTTTATCATAATGCTTTTCTAACGCGTGTAGTCAATTGTATAGCCCTTGCTATTTCTTGTCAATCCTTGAAGTTTGTACGAAATAAACCTCAGCTGTAAAAATATTGAATTGTTTGTAAGTACGTCTTTTATTTAAAGTGAATTTTGGATGGGAATGCTGGATAGGCTGGATAAAGCTAGATAGGCTGGATACTAGATGCTGGATATGCAATCTCAACACCAAACACCAAACAACAAACAACAAACAACAAACAACAAACCCCAAACCCCTTCTCATTCATTTTTTATCAAATCTCTAATCACAACCGAGGCAGCAACGGCTCCAAAGCTTGCTGGTAGATAGGAGATGGTGCCATAGGCCGATTTTTTATAGTTGCGGCCGTCAGTCATCATTAAGCTTTCCCAAACAGGTTCTTCAGGAGAAAAAACAGCTTTAATGCCTTTGTAAATGTTGTCTTTCTTGAGCATTTTCCTTACCTGTTGCGCAAATGGACAAATGATGGTCTTAGAAATGTCAACCACTTTTATTTGTGTTGGATCGAGCTTTGCACCAGCACCCATACTGCTTACAATGGGGATTTTTTTTGCATATGCGATTTTTAAAAATGTCAATTTGGGTGTGATGCTGTCAATAGCATCTATCACATAATCGAAATCATTTTCAAGAATGCGTTCCACCATTTCTGGATTGATGAATTCCTTTATCACCGTTAGTTGAAGTTCTGGATTGATATCGAGCAATCGATCGGCCATGATATCTGCTTTGGGTTTTCCATGATTTGATGAAAGTGCAGGTAGTTGACGATTGCGATTAGAAGGATCCACCACATCGCCATCGATAATGGTCATTTTGCCAATGCCACTTCTGCAAATAAATTCGGCTGCAAATGAGCCTACACCTCCCATACCCACTATCAGCACATGTTTAGACGAAAGTGATCTTACTTTTTCTTCCCCAATTAATAATGTGGTTCTACCCAACCAGGATATGTCTTGCATTAAAATAGATTTAAGTTAAATACCTGTTGAACATTCAAATGTATCTGCAAATTTAATTGATCTATCGAAGTGTTTTTAATCTTCGCCGCTTGTTTGTAAATGGATTGGATGTCGCCATTGCTATCGTCTGTTTCTAAAAATATTTTATCGATAGGCATGCTTGAAAAAAGATTTTCTATTGTTGGATTAAATAGCGATTTGCCAAATGATAAATAATATCCATTGTTGATGATTTGCTTTGCAATTTCTTGGTTGTTGTTGAATCCATGAAAAATTACAGGCATTAAATTTTTACAATCTTGCAACAGCGAAATCGTTTCTCGATGAGCCTTTACGCAATGTATCAGCAAGGGCTTCGCTACTTCATTTGCCCACATGATTTGTTCGGTAAACACTTTGATTTGTAATGGAAATGGTGTGTCGCAAAGTCGGTCGAGTCCACATTCTCCTATAGCTAGCACCCGTTTATTGATGCTATAGAGTTTCAGCATATCCATCATTTCTTTTATTGTTTTTTGATCAATAAACCAAGGATGCAAACCCATCGAGTATTGGAATTGGGGATGCGTGTTTTCGAAATGTTGATGTAGGTTGATGATATTCCAATCCTCCTTCGAAACGGCCTGATGTGTATGTATGTTGATCAACAATGCAATAGGTTGTGTTTGTAAATGTAGTAGAATTATACAAAGGATGGAAATGAGTTCGCCGAAAAAAAAAGCCTCCAGATTATTGGAGGCTTTTCATTTATCATAACAATTGCTTAGTAACGATACATGTCGTTTTTGTATGGACCATAAACTTCCAAACCAAGATAATTGGCTTGTTCAGTTGATAGTACATCCAATTCCACTCCAATTTTTGCCAAGTGTAAACGAGCTACTTTTTCATCCAAATGCTTAGGAAGTACATAAACTTTGTTTTCATATCTTTCTGTGTTTGTCCAAAGTTCAATTTGCGCCAACGTTTGGTTGGTGAAAGAGTTACTCATTACAAAGCTAGGGTGACCAGTTGCACAACCCAAGTTTACCAAACGACCTTCTGCCAATACGATGATTTCTTTTCCGTCGATATTGTACAAATCTACTTGAGGTTTGATGGTGTCTTTGGTATTGCCGTAGGTGTTGTTCAACCAAGCCATGTCAATTTCGATATCGAAGTGACCGATATTACAAACGATAGCTTTGTCTTTCATCGCTCTGAAATGACTTTCGGTAATCAAATCTCTACAACCACTAGCTGTTACAATGATATCTGCTTCTTTAACAGCATCAATCATTTTCTTAACTTCAAAACCATCCATAGCAGCTTGCAAAGCACAGATTGGATCAATCTCGGTAACGATCACACGAGCACCTGCTCCACGTAAACTTAGTGCAGATCCTTTACCTACGTCTCCATATCCGCCAACAACAGCAACCTTACCTGCCATCATCACATCAGTAGCACGACGAATCGCATCTACCAAAGACTCTTGACAACCGTATTTGTTATCGAATTTAGATTTGGTTACAGAATCGTTTACATTGATTGCAGGAATTGGCAACGTGCCGTTCGCCATGCGCTCGTATAAACGGTGTACACCAGTTGTTGTTTCTTCACTCAATCCTTTGATATGTGGAATTAAAGAAGGGTATTTATCAAAAACCACGTTGGTCAAATCACCACCATCATCCAAAATCATGTTCAATGGTCTGTCTTCGCTACCAAAAAATAAAGTTTGTTCGATGCACCAATCAGCTTCTTCAATGCTTTGTCCTTTCCAAGCAAAAACGCCAATGCCAGCTTCAGCAATAGCAGCTGCAGCTTGATCTTGTGTTGAGAAGATATTGCAACTGCTCCATTTTACTTCTGCTCCCAATGCAATTAATGTTTCAATTAATACAGCAGTTTGGATGGTCATGTGTAAGCAACCTGCAATTCTAGCACCTTTCAAAGGTTGAGTTGCACCATACTCTGCACGCAATGCCATTAATCCTGGCATTTCAGCTTCTGCTAATTTAATTTCTTTGCGGCCCCAGGCTGCTAAGCTCATGTCTTTTACCTTATTCTTTAAGGAAAAGTCGATGGATTGTAATGTAGTTGACATGTGTATATTTTTTTAGAACACAAAACTACTCATTAAAGAATGATATTCTAAAATTTAAAATGAATATAGGATAAAAGGTAAATTATTTATAGATTTACAGAACAATAGCATATTTTATGATCAAAAAAGTAGAAAAAAAAGAACAAATTCCTGTTGTCATTCCCACACTAGACAAAATTGACCTGGCTATTTTGAGATTGCTGCAAGAAAATGCAAGAGCAACTGTAAAAGAGATTGCCGAAAAAGTGCACTTGAGTACTACGCCGGTGCATGAACGCATCAAAAGAATGGAACAAACTGGCGTTATTAAACAATATGCAACCTTGGTAGATTATACAAAAGTGAAAAAAGGCTTGATGGTCATTTGCTATGTTTCGCTCAAAGAACACAGTAAAAATGCCGGATTGAAATTTATAAAATCCATCAATGAATTAAAAGAAGTAATTGAATGTTACAACATCAGTGGAGAGTTTGATTTTATGTTGAAAGTTGTGGAAGAGAACATGGACAGCTACTATGATTTTCATGTCAACAGGCTTAGCCAAATCGAAAATATGGGAAATGTACAGAGTGTATTTGTAATGGGCGTAATCAAACAAACGCATCAATTGATTTGGTAGTTGTGGAGATTGATTTCTTCATTACATAATCGTTCATGAAAAAGCCATTGCCAATATTGATGTCTTCTTCACAATCGATATAATAACCCATCTTCTCATAAAAATATATGGCCGAATTGTTTCTGTTTACATTTAAAGTGATGATTGCTGCACCCTCGCTTCGAATAGCATCCTCAACAAACAATAGCAATTGCTGCCCTACATTTTTTCCCTGATGTGTTGGCAGCACATACAACTTGTTGATATGAAACGTTGATGTGTTTTGAACTGGTGAGAAACTGGCAAATCCAACTGCAGTATCGTTTTCTATTCCCAATATAAACCGCTGAGCGGTGTCGTTCAATTGATGAGTCAAAGCTGCTGTGCTGTATATCAATTCGAGCATGTATGCCAATTGCGCATTTGTAAGTATACCAGCATAAGCAACAGGCCAAGTGTTTTTAGCAATTGTCTGAATGGTTTCAATATCTTCTACTTTCGCATAGCGGATATGCATGACTGTTATTTGGTGACAATTTTTAGCGTTGGTGCATAAAAAGGACGTCCATCCTTGTCTTTGGCAACAACATCGAAAAAATACAATTCTTCCCCGAAGCTTAAATCTGATTTAATGATTTTTGTCCATTTTTTCGGCAAAGGTGTTTCTGTAAAATAATCTGAAGATATACTTACAGTAGGAATGTATTTCCCTGTTTTTTCATCTTCTGTTACCACTCTTTTTCTGTATAGAAATCGGTAATATGTTACTGTTAATTTATTCCCTTTTCCATCATAAACGGTTAATGCACTATCCAAAACTGTTTTAGCCAAAATTACAGGTATGCACATCGAATCCTTTAGTGAAGCCAGTTGCGTTCTTAAAACAGGTGGTTTTATTTTTTGGGCGTAGCGAGTTATGGTTGAGCTGTCTTTCTTTTGACTGAATCCCAGCAACCCAATTTGAAAGCAGCACAGCAAACACAAAAAGTTTTTAATCATGAGCAAAGCATTTTTGATGGGATTAAATATACTGTACAATATGTTTTGTTCATCGAAGTAAATGTTAATATTATGATGACAAGCCAGCCAAACTATCTTCAATTACTTTTATTTTTATTTCAGCATCTTCTTTCTTTTTGTTTTCCAATGCCAATACTTCGGGCTTTGCATTTTGAACAAATTTCTCATTGCTTAATTTCTTTTCTACCGAAATTAGAAATCCTCTTAGATGATCCAGCTCTTTTTCCAATTCCGATTTTTGTTGTTCGGTATTGATGGGCTGTTGGGTAACTACATAAAATTTATCCTTTCCTATAACTGTTGTAAATGAGCCTTGTATGTTTTCTTGTGTATAAGTGATGGATGCAGCATTGATTTGTTTTTGTAAGATATTTTCTATGGATTGATAGATGGCAGTTTCATCGGTTTGTATGTAAAGTTCAATGGTTTCTTTTGGTTTGAGTTGTTGCTTGTTGCGAATATCTCTCAATCCGGTGATGGTATTTTTCAACAACATGCCTTTTTCCAAAATAGCGGCATCGGCTGCTTGTTTAGTTGTTATTTGATTTACACAAAGGTCATCCGATTTTTCTTCGAGGAGATGATAAATCTCTTCGCTTACAAAAGGCATGAAAGGATGCAATAGTTGCATCAATTCGGTAAAAAAGCCAATGGTTTTTTGATAAACGTCGGAGTCGATTGGCTGCTCATATCCTGGCTTTATCCATTCTAAATACCAGCTACAGAAATCATCCCAAATTAAAGAGTAAATGGTTTTAAGCGCTTCACTCAATTTGAATTGCTGCATCATTTGGTCTACTTCCAAACTCACTTCAGCTAGTCTGTTTTCAAACCACGTTATTGCAAAATGATGTTGGGTTTCACTGATAGGCGCCATTCTTCCTTCCCACATTTTAATCAGCTTCAAGGCATTCCAAATTTTATTGTTGAAATTTCTACCTTGTTCCAAAGCCGCTTCATCAAATAAAATATCATTGCCAGCAGGAGAGGAGATCATGATGCCAAAGCGAGCTGCATCTGCACCATATTGATCAATCAATCCAAGCAAATCTGGCGAATTGCCCAAGCTTTTACTCATTTTTCTTCCCTGCTTATCTCTTACAATGCCTGTAAAATAAACTTCTTTGAATGGTTTTTCTTCCATGTATTCAAAGCCTGCCATAATCATTCTTGCAACCCAAAAAAAGATAATTTCGGGTGCGGTAACCAATGTATTGGTAGGATAGTAGTAGCGAATGTCTGCATTACCCGGATCGCTATAACCTTTAAAAACTTCAAAAGGCCATAGCCAACTGCTGAACCAGGTATCTAGACAATCTTCATCTTGATGCAATTCTGCATTGGAAATGCCGTGTTCTTTTTCAAACATTTGTATAGCGGTGGCCTCATCTGCAGCTACAACAAATTTTCCATGGTTATCAAACCAAGCAGGTATTCGATGTCCCCACCAAAGCTGGCGGCTGATACACCAGTCTTTTATGTTCTCCATCCAATGGCGATATACATTTTTAAATTTGGGCGGAAAAAATGCAATCTCTTCTTCCATTACCGCTTTCAAAGCAGGCGTGGCAATATCTTTCATGCTTAACCACCACTGTAAACTCAATCTGGGCTCTACCACCACATCGGTTCGCTCACTATAACCCACTTCACTTGTGTATTCTTCCGTTTTTACCAAGAAACCCTTCTCTGCCAATTCTACTGCAATTTTTTTACGCACTTCAAAGCGATCCATACCCACATAAATTTGAGCGGCTTCACTCAATGTGCCATTGTCGTTGAATACATCGATGACTTCGAGTTGGTGTTTTTGTCCCAATGCGTAATCATTAACATCGTGAGCCGGTGTGACTTTTAATGCGCCTGTCCCAAAATCCATTGACACATATTCGTCTGTGATGATGGGTATTCTTCTGTTGATCAATGGCACAAATGCAAATTTTCCATGCAAGTGTTTGTACCTTTCGTCAGTTGGATGAACGCAGATGGCGGTGTCGCCCATGATGGTTTCTGGTCTTACTGTTGCGATGATAATCTGTTCGGAACTGCCTTCAATTGAATATTGTAGATGATATAGTTTTTGGTTGGTTTCTTTTCTGATAACTTCTTCATCACTAAGTGCTGTAAGCGCCTTTACGTCCCAGTTAATCATTCTTTTACCTCTGTAAATAACGCCCTTGTTGTATAAATGAATAAACACTTGAATAACCGAATTGTAATACGCTTTATCCATCGTGAAATGTGTGCGATCCCAATCTAAACTGCAGCCTAATTTTTTCAATTGTTGTAAGATGATGCCACCATATTTCTCTTTCCATTCCCAAGCATAACCCAAAAATTCATCTCTGCTCAATGAAGATTTTGCGATACCTCTTTCTCTGAGCATGCCTACTACTTTTGCTTCTGTTGCAATTGAAGCGTGATCGGTTCCTGGTACCCAACATGCATTAAAGCCCTTCATGCGCGCGCTTCTAATTAAAATATCTTGAATGGTATTGTTTAAACAATGTCCCATGTGCAACACGCCTGTCACATTGGGAGGAGGCATCACAATAGTATAGGGTGTTCTATCATCAGGCGTACTGCTGAAATATTTTTTTTCCAGCCAATGGCTGTACCATTTTTCTTCTGCTTGTTGATGTTCGAAATTCTTACTCAATTCCATGCGATGCTGCTTTTTTATACTGAAGTAATTTTTTTGGAGTTTCGCAAAAATACAGAAACCTTGTTAGTTTGTTTTAATAAATGCTATCTTGAATTACTTTTAAATATGTACGCGATTGTTGACATAGAAACCACTGGTGGAATACCCACATCAAATGGGATTACGGAAATTGCTGTCATTGTCCACGATGGTGAACGGCCTATTCATCAATTTCAATCATTGATCAATCCGCAACAACCCATTCCTTCATTTATAACTGGCTTAACTGGCATCAACAATGCCATGGTGGCTTTTGCGCCAACGTTTGAAGAAATAGCCAAAGAACTTGATTATATATTATCTGGAAATATTTTTGTGGCACACAATGTCAACTTTGATTATTCTTTTATTCAGCATCAAATGCGGAGGCAAGGATTGGAATTGCCTACTATGAAATTGTGTACGGTTCGCCTCAGCAGAAAAGTTTTTCCCGGACTTGATTCATACAGTTTGGGGAAATTATGTAAAAGTTTGGCAATAGAAGTAGAAGATCGACATCGAGCTTTGGGAGATGCGAAGGCTACAACCATTTTGTTTGAGAAGTTGCTTCAAAACGGCGCTCAATACCACATAGAAAAAATGTTGAAATCAACAATTGTAAAATGATTAACCTAACTGCTCAATGGTAGCGTTGATGTTGCGATCGTTGATGGCATCGCACTCTGGTTTTAATTTTTCGTAAGCGTCTTTTCTCACGGCATACTTTCCTTTGTAGTGAATAAGCATGGCGCATTGCTCGGCTTGTTCTTTAGAGTGACCACAAATTTGTATCAGTGTATCGATTACCCAATCAAAAGTATTTTGAGCTCGGGCAGGCCGCGCAGCTGCATTGTCGGCTTCCAGAACCAAAGGTCCGTGAGGCTGATGGTCGTGTCCGCCTCCGCGGGCACGAAGAAGCCGCCCGTCGGCGAGCCCGCGCCGTCCTCATCGGGCGCGTCGGCCGTCGACCAAGTCGGGTAGCCGGCGTAGCCGCTCTCCTGGCCCACGAGCCGCGCGACGTTCGGGAGCTGCGTGCCGTCGGCCGCGATCGCCTGCGGCTGCAGCCGCGCCTTGAGCGCGTTGAGCGCGTCGTTCTTCTCGCCGCCGTCGAACCACACCTCCGTGATGGCGCCCGGGTAGCGCGCCCACACCTCCTCGATCGTCTTGAACATCGTCGCCGCGTAGTCGGCG
>CAIQHJ010000127.1 GCA_903871575.1 uncultured Bacteroidota bacterium | reverse complement strand
ATGTCGGTTGCCACAGAAGCGGCATTGGCCAACGAAATAAAAATTCCTTATGCGGCAATTGCCATGAGCACAGATTATGATTGCTGGAAAGAAGATGAAGCGCCGGTTTCATGGGAGGAAGTATTAAAAACATTTCATCAAAATGCCGACAATGTGAAAAATATTTTGGTGGAGGCGATAGGAAAGATGAGATGAGCCGTCAATTTAATTTGATAAGATCATTAAAGATTTAGATCTACTTCATCTATTTCGATTGAAGACATACTTCAAACTGATTTAGGTATATTAAAAAAAACAGGCTTCACATTGCTGTAAAACCTGTTTTCGTGAACTGGCTGGGACTCGAACCCAGGACCCATACATTAAAAGTGTATTGCTCTACCAACTGAGCTACCAATTCATACCCTGTAAAAAGGTTTGCAAAAATAGGACAATTCAACTTTCAATTCAACTTTTTTTAAAAAAGTTTTCTAATTTATTATTCACATAATTCTATAATTCTTGCAAATAGGCGCAAATACTCACTTATTTTTGCGAAAGATGATTAACATGAAAACTTTTTTTCACAATAAAGTAGTGGCCATCACCGGAGGTAGCGATGGAATTGGCAAAGCTTTGATAGAAACACTGCTGCCTTTGGGTGCAAAAGTAGCCACTTGCGCAAGAAACCCTGATAAGCTACATGACCTTAAAGCAACGTTTCCAGAAATGCCTTTGCATTGTGTTGTTGCAGACGTTAGCAATTACGAAGATTGTAAATTGTTTATTGATGGTACATTAGAAACCTTTGGTTGTATTGATATACTAATCAACAATGCAGGAATCTCTATGCGTGCAGAGTTGATGGATGTGGATGTATCTGTTATCAAAAAACTGATGGACATTAATTTTATGGGCTCGGTTTATTGCACCAAACTTGCGTTGCATTCCATCATAGCGCAAAAAGGCAGCATCGTAGGCATTTCTTCTATAGCAGGTTTTCGTGGACTTCCCGGAAGAAGCGGATACTCCGCCAGTAAATTTGCCTTAAATGGCTGGCTAGAATCTATCCGAACAGAATTGATGCCATTGGATGTAAATGTATTGTGGGTTTGTCCAGGCTTTACCAAAAGCAACATCAGAAATGCTGCTTTAAATAAAAACGCCCAACAACAAGGCGAAAGTCCATTGCAAGAAAACGAACTCATGTCGGCCGAAACCTGCGCCATGCATATATTAACCGCTATCCAAAAGAAAAAAAGAACATGCGTGCTCACTTTCAAAGGAAAACAAACGATATTCATAAATAAATTCCTTCCCCAACTAGCAGACAAACTGGTTCGGAAGTTTTTTTATCATAATGGAAAATTGGTTAAATAATGCCGCTCATAACGCTCATAACTGATATTGGAGAAAAAGATTTTCTCGCTGGTGCTATCAAGGGGCAACTTTTGAGATATCAGCAAGACCTCAACATTATTGACATCACCCATTCCCTATCTCCTTTCAACTATCCACAAGCGGCTTATGTGGCGCGCAATGCCATAAAAAACTTTCCAACTGGCACCTTTCATTTGATTCTGGTAAACATTTTTGACGAAAAAACAGATCATTTATTGCTGGCAGAACACAATGGACATTTTATTGGTTGCGCCGATAATGGTCTGTTGTCGATGATTTTGGAAGAAGAACCACAAAAAGTAGTCAGTCTGGTTTTGGATCCCAATACGCAAAACAGCACGCTTTTTTTTACCAATGTTTTCGCAAAAGCCATTCACGAATTAAACAATGGCAAAACAATTGAAGAAGTTGGCGTCATCAATAACCAAATCAAAATCAAACACCATCTTCAACCTTCACATGGCGATGATTGGCTGGAAGGGCAAATCATCTTCATAGATAATTTCGAAAATGTGATTGTCAATATCAATAAATTTCAATTCGAACAACATCGAAAAGGACGTGGGTTTTCGATTGTATTTAAAAGAGATGAAGTGATTGAAAAAATGAGCAACAATTATTCCGACGTAGCAGAAGGTGAAAAATTAGCCCTGTTCAATTCTGCTGGTTATCTTGAGATAGCCGTGAACAAAGGCAATGCAGCTGGCTTGTTTGGGTTGCAGGGTTTTTCAGAGAATCAACATTTGAGTAATAAATTGTTTTATCAAACCGTAAAAGTCTACTTTCAATAAAAAATAAAAAACAAAAACATGAAAAAAATCTTTCTTTTCTTAATGATTTCGATTGCCACATTTGCTGCACAAGCACAAGTGAAGATGCCTGCACTGTCACCCGTTCAAACCATCAAGCAGGAATTTGGAATGGGTTCTATAGAATTAAAATATGCTCGACCAAGTGCCAGAGGCAGAAAAGTTTTTGGTGAAGTGGTTTCGTTAAATGAAATGTGGAGAACCGGTGCTAATGCCGCTACACAAATCAGATTCAGCGATCCTGTTGAAATCAATGGAAAAAAGATAGACACTGGCAATTATGCTTTTTATACTATTCCTGGTAAAGAAAGCTGGGAAATCATTATCAACAAAGGAACAAGCAATTGGGGTTTAGACGGATATAAAAAAGAAGAAGATGTATTGAGATTTTTTGCTGCCGTAAATAAATTAAAAAAGCCAGTGGAAACATTTACCATCAGCTTCGAGAACATGACTACCGACCATTGCGATATGCACTTGAGCTGGGATAAAATGGATGTTGCTTTTACCATCGCTACCGACAACAGACCAAAAATGAAAGCGCAAATAGAAGCTGCTTTGCAACTAGAAAAAAAGCCTTACTATCAAGCTGCTCAATATTATAATGAATATGAAACCAATTTACCACTTGCATTGGAAATGATTGACAAAGCCATCGAAAGCAACAAAACTGCTTATTGGATGATGTTGTACAAAGCTAAAATCCAATTGAAAATGGGCGATAAAGCTGGTGCTTTTCAAACATCAAAGTTATCTGAAGCTGCCGCTGAAGCGCAAGGAAACAAAGACTACATTAAAATGAACAAAGCTTTTCAGGATACCATAAAATAAATCATGGTAATATCCCAACTAAAAAAGCCACAATGTTATTGTGGCTTTTTTAATGCTATTATTTGTTTTATGCTCTTTGTTTAACAGCTGCTTTGGCTGGCGCTTTTTTCTTTACTTTTTTAAGTGCTGCTTCAATTGCTTTGCTCAACTCTTCATATGTTGGTTTGGTAACCAAGGTTCCATTTACAAAAAATGTAGGCACATCTTTCACACCACGATCAAGCCCTTCTTTCAAATCACCTTGCACTT
>CAIQHJ010000126.1 GCA_903871575.1 uncultured Bacteroidota bacterium | reverse complement strand
TTTTGCAAAATTGCAATATTACGTCCCTGGAACTGAGATAGCCAAATATTTTCACTGATGTTTATTCATTAACCAATTTTATGTTGCTATTTTTTATGAAATGCAATACTGTATTGACTTTTATCTAATTTCGATTATGCAATATTGCAATATTACGTCCTCAGAACTGAGATAGCCAAATATTTAAACTACATTTTATTTACGCACACATTAAATTTATTCACTCCCTTTTTCTGCTCATTTTTCTAAACATCTTAGCCAATTGTTCTGTCAATCTTGTTATGTAACAAACACATTTGGCATTATTGAATTTGATTGTCATACCAAACCAATAATTATTTTCATTACCTTTTTTCTTATCAATCATTATCTAGCCTATCTAGCCTATCCAGCCTATCCAGCTATATCCATACTCAACGTGCTTTGCAGGAGACATTACGGAGAAGACTTTCAGATTCTTGATGATGCATTACTTGCAAACTGATAAAGCTATCCGGCATCCAGCATCCAGCATCCAGCATCCAGTAACCATCTTCCCCTTACCTTTGCGTCCTATGTATACGCTAAAAAAATCGCTAGGCCAACATTTTTTGAAAGACGATCTGATTATACAAAAAATCCTTGCGGCATTAAAGGCCCATGCTTTTGATAAACTACTCGAAGTTGGTCCAGGTGCGGGCGCTCTAACGAAACACTTATTGCAAATCCCAGATATAGATTTCAAAGCAGTAGAATTGGACGACGAAAAAATAAACTATCTCAACAAACAATATCCCTCCATTCAAAACAAAATTATTGGAGGCGATTTCTTACAAATTGAGATGCCTTTCCAAGACCCTTTTGTAGTTATTGGAAATTTCCCTTACAATATTTCCACACAAATTGTTTTCAAAATTTTAGAATGGAAAGAATATGTGCCTGTTGTGATTGGAATGTTTCAAAAAGAAGTGGCTGCCCGCGCCGCTTCGAAAGAAGGCTCCAAAGTATATGGCGTCTTATCTGCTTTGGTGCAGGCCTATTATGATGTAGAATATTTGTTTGATGTTCCTCCAGATAGTTTCAATCCTCCTCCAAAAGTAATGAGCGGAATGGTACGTTTTACCAGAAGAAAAGAGCCGCTATTGGTAAAGTCAGATCGTGCTTATTGGGTTCTTGTGAAAACTGCGTTTAACCAACGTAGAAAGACACTCAGAAATGCCCTCAAGGGTCAGTTTACAACAGAAGTTTTACAAGAAGACATTTTCAACAAAAGAGCCGAAGCTTTGAGCATTGATGATTTCGCCGCCCTTACCTTTCGCATGCGTTCTTAATTTCCTATTTTTAGATTTTTTGCACATTTTTATCTGTAATTTTGGCCCAATAATTAAAACCATGGGGTTACATGGATTTATTTTAAATTATATCTAATACGCCAGTTTTTGATTATTTCACTTAATCAGCATTTGTCATGAGCTTCTCAACACAACAAAAAGTTAGAATTGTTACTGCCGCATCCTTGTTTGATGGTCACGATGCAGCCATCAATATTATGCGCAGAATCCTTCAAAGTAAAGGTGCCGAAATTATTCACCTGGGCCACAACAGAAGCGTAGCTGAAATTGTTGAATGTGCCATTGAAGAAGATGTACAAGGTATCGCCATCACAAGTTATCAAGGCGGTCACGTTGAGTTCTTTAAATACATGAAAGATTTATTAGAAGAGAATGGTTGTGGACATATTAAAATATTTGGCGGCGGTGGCGGTACCATCCTGCCAGCTGAAATTGATGAATTGCATCAATATGGCATCACAAGAGTTTATTCTCCTGATGATGGCAGAGCAATGGGTTTGGAAGGTATGATTGAAGATGTAATCAAACAATGCGATTTTAATTTGAATGATAAAGGCGATTTTTCCAAACCAATGACCTTAGGTGAAGTGAAGGATATTCGGTTGGTTGCAAGAAAAATAACCCTAGCAGAAAACGACCAATTCGATGGCGTAGATCCTGATTTTCTTTCTACTATTCAAACACCAGTTTTAGGCATAACGGGAACGGGTGGTGCCGGAAAGTCTTCCGTTACTGATGAAATCGTTAGACGTTTTTTACAACAGTATACAGACAAAACGATTGCAGTTATTTCTGTTGATCCATCAAAGAAAAAAACCGGCGGTGCATTGTTGGGCGACAGAATCAGAATGAATGCCATTTCTTCTCCACGTGCATACATGCGCAGTTTGGCAACCCGCGAAAGCGATAAGGCACTCAGCAAATATGTTCAAGATGCAATTGACATTTGCAAAGTTGCAGGATATGATTTTATCATTCTCGAATCCGCTGGCGTTGGTCAAAGCGATGCTTCTATCTTGGATTATTGCAACGTAAGCATGTATGTAATGACGCCTGAATATGGCGCACCTTCTCAGCTCGAAAAAATAAATATGCTCGACTATGCTGACTTGGTTTGTGTAAACAAATTTGACAAAGCCGGCGCATTGGATGCATTGCATGATGTACGCAAACAATACAAACGCAATCATGGTCTTTGGGATGCGAAAGATGAACAGTTGCCAATCGTTGGTTCAATTGCTGCTCAATTTAACGACGCTGGAATCAACCAACTTTTTGCATTACTCATGCAAACAATTACAAAAAAAACGAGCGTTGATTTTTCAGTTAAAAACGAGCAGATTATCACAGCGTCTTTTTCCGCTTCCACCATCATCCCACCCGCAAGAGTAAGATATCTTTCTGAAATCGCAGAAACCATTCAGGCTTACGATGCGCATGTTGTGGCACAAAGTAAGTTGGCAACCCAATGGTACCAATTACACGGTGCAACTCAATTGATAAAAGATTCTGCCGCAAATAATTCTATTCAATCTGCCATCAGCAACATTCAAACTTTGCTTACACCAGAAAATAAAAAAAGAATTGAAAACTGGCCAGCTATACAACATCGCTATCAACAACCCTTTTATGAATTTCAGGTTAGAGATAAAATCATCAAACAACCACTCACGTATAAAAGTTTGTCCGGTTCATTGATTGCTAAAGTGTATTTGCCCAGGTATCAAGATTGGGGTGATATTTTAAAATGGCAATTGCAAGAAAATGTTCCAGGTGAATATCCGTATACTGCAGGCGTATTTCCATTGAAAAGAGATGGGGAAGATCCTACCAGAATGTTTGCAGGTGAAGGTGGTCCCGAAAGAACCAACCGTCGTTTCCATTATGTGAGTGTTGGACAGCCCGCAAAGCGCCTCAGTACTGCATTTGACAGTGTTACATTATACGGTGAAGACCCTGCGATTCGTCCAGATATCTATGGGAAAATTGGCAACAGCGGCGTGAGTATTGCAACCGTAGATGATGCAAAAAAACTATACAGCGGTTTCGATTTGTGTGATCCCAAAACTTCTGTAAGCATGACTATTAATGGTCCGGCTCCAATTCTTTTAGCTTTTTTCATGAATGCTGCCATCGACCAACAATGCGAAAAATACATCATCGAAAATCAACTAAGCGATACTGTAAACGAGATCATAGAATCAAAATTCAATATCAATGCATTACCCAAATATGTAGGCATAAACAATAATCCCGTATTACCAGCTCATGGAAAAATGGATGGAGAACTGCCACCTGGAAACAATGGTTTAGGATTGAGGTTATTGGGCTTAAGTGGAGAAGATGTGTTGCCTAAAGAAGTGTACGAAAAAATAAAAGCTACCGCATTGTCAACCGTTAGAGGAACAGTGCAAGCCGATATTTTAAAAGAAGACCAAGCACAAAACACTTGTATCTTTTCTACAGAATTTGCTTTGAAATTGATGGGAGATGTTCAACAATATTTCATCGAACACCAAGTTGAAAATTTTTATAGTGTGAGCATCAGCGGATACCATATTGCTGAAGCTGGCGCCAATCCTATCACACAGCTGGCATTTACATTGGCCAATGGTTTCACATATGTAGAATATTATTTGAGCAGAGGCATGAACATTGATGATTTTGCTCCAAACCTCTCCTTCTTTTTTAGCAACGGCATGGATCCAGAATACAGTGTAATTGGCCGCGTAGCTAGACGCATTTGGGCAAAGGCGATGAAGAATAAATACAAGGCCAACAGCAGAAGTCAAAAATTGAAGTACCATATTCAAACGAGTGGCAGAAGTTTACATGCACAGGAAATCGACTTCAATGACATCAGAACAACCTTACAGGCATTGTACGCGATATACGACAACTGCAATTCTTTACATACTAACGCATACGATGAGGCGATAACTACACCAACCGAAGAAAGTGTAAGAAGAGCAATGGCCATTCAATTAATCATCAACAGAGAACTGGGCACCGCCAAAAACGAAAATCCAAACCAAGGCGCATTTCTAATTGAAGAACTTACCGATTTAGTAGAAGATGCAGTGATGACAGAATTTAACCGCATTACTGAAAGAGGTGGTGTGTTGGGCGCTATGGAAAGAATGTATCAACGCAATAAAATTCAAGAAGAAAGTTTGCATTACGAAACCATGAAACATACTGGCGAATATCCAATCGTGGGCGTGAATACTTTCTTAAGTAAAAAAGGATCTCCTACCATCTTGCCCTCTGAAGTGATTAGATCTACCGAAGCAGAAAAAGAATTGCAGATTTCAACCTTATTGGCATTCCAAAATAGACATCAGGATAAATCCGAAAAATTGCTACAACACCTGCAACAAGTTGCCATCAACAATGGCAATTTATTTGAAGCCTTGATGGAAACAGTAAAATGTTGTAGCCTAGGTCAAATCACCAATGCACTATACAAAGTAGGGGGTCAATATCGCAGAAATATGTAATGATGTGTTGAGTTTATACAATAGAAGAGGTCATAATATTGAATTGAATTCACACGAGTTTGATGCATTTATACACGAAAGTAAATTGTGTTCAAAAAGACTTTGAAGGATAGGAAATCTCTTATACTTTTACCTCGGTTTTTCATAGGATATTGGATTTTAAAGCGGGGCTAGATTTTTATCTTGGCCCTTTTTTTATGCCTTTTTTGAAAAATAGGTTACATTTTCTTTTTTATAAATCTTCCTAGAATAGGCATTTTCACCAGCTCCCTTGCCTCCACTTTTAAAACAAAACGCGTAAACAAGACGAGCATCACCAAACCTGTTGAAACAGAAAACCACAACTGGTCTTTTACAATCCAATTGAGCCCAATGTGCGCTAGATAAATGAGTACTACCAAAACAATGTATGCAGTAAGTTTTTTCACTGCGTATGGGATAGGATAATGTTTTTGTCCAAGCATATAACTTGATATCATCATAAACAAATAACAACAAAATGTTGCCAATGCAGCTCCCGCATAATGCAACTTAGGAATCAAGGCAATATTCAAAACAATGGTGATGGCTGCGCCTACAATTGTAATGACAGCACCGTAGGAATTCTTGTTGGTTAATTTGTACCACACACTCAAATTGTAATAAATTCCCAGAAAGATATTTCCCAAAGCCAACAAGGGCACAACTTCTAAACCTTCTGCCCATCTGGGATTTGCCAAAGTTGTAAATACCCATTTAAATACATCCAAAAACAATCCAATAAACAAAAACATAAAGCAACAGGCAATAACAAAAAACTTCATCACCCGAGCATAGGTTTTTGGCGCATCTTCTTGCTTACTTTGATTAAAAAAGAAAGGCTCTGCTGCCATCCGAAATGCTTGTATCATGATTGTTATCAACAACGCCAATCGAAAAACATTTGCAAAAATACCGAGTTCATGATCTGCCTCCATCGCAGGTAAATCAACCACATGCCGGTAAATCAATCTGCTCAACACATCATTCACCATTCCGCCCAATCCAACAATAATCAATGGAGCACTGTATCGCATCACTTCTTTCCATAATGAAAAACTGAATTGAAATTTGATTTGACCAAGCTCTTTCGACAATACCATCAATGTAAACACACTACCCAAAACATTTCCAATCAAATAATATCCAATCCCTAAATTGGGGTCGTACCAACTGGTTAAAAAATGATTTGGATGGGAGCTGGCAAAAGCAGGCATAAAACCCAAAAAGAAAATAACTGTTGAAAGATTGATGACAATACCTGCTATTCTCGCAAATGCATATCGTTTAGGCCTGTTCTCTTGTCGGAGTTTTGCAAAAGGCAAGGTGTTTAGATTATCAATAGCAATTATGGCAATCATCCAAAGCAAATAATTGGGATGGTTGTTCAAATCTACCACGTTGGCAATATTGCTTTTTTGCCAAAATAAAATCACACTAAAAAAAATGGTGCTTAAAAATAAAGAGATTGAAAGTGTGCTGTATAGTTTGGATTTATCGTGTGTTTGCGAAAATCTAAAATAAGCCGTTTCCATTCCATAGGCATACAACACATTTAAAAAAGGAATGAGGGTGTACACTTGCACTAAATCTGCAGTTTTTTCGGGAAGGGCGATAAAAAATGGCAATGCCATATTCATTAAATATCCTAGGAAACGACTAGCGATGGTTGGCAATCCATACCATAGTGTTTGCCCTGCTAATTTTTTGATGCCGCTCAAATTGTAAATTTTAGGTGTAATTTACTTGTATAATTTTAATTTACAAGTTGCGGATGATGCGGGTTTTTTATTGTCGTTATGTGGTCTGCAGCAAACCGATTGTTCCTTACAAAACTGCTGTCTGTCAACGTGTATAAAAAGTACACCAATTCTATTCTTTCCTTATTTGAGATGTTGATTTTCTTTTTTAAAATCGGGTCCAATCTTGTTTGTGTTGTGTCGATATTTTTTGAATAATGATCGATTACCTGAAACAAAGAATAGATGTGTCCGTCGTGCATATATGGAAATGTCAATTGTACATTCCGAAGGGTTGGCACTTTAAATTTCAATGAATCTTCTGAACGAAGACTAATCGCTTGAAATCCGATATCCAGTTTCTTATTGAGATGTTGCCCATTGTTGCGCATGCGATTGTCTGTAAACAATGGCTCTTTATGACAACCATTACAATTGCGTTTAAAGGTTTCGTAACCCCGTTGTTCGTAATCGGTAAATTGCGCTTCACCACGCATCACTTTATCATATTTGCTGTTCGACGAAACCAAGCTGCTAACAAATTGTGCCATAGCTTTTAACATGCGTTGACTATTGATTTCAGCATCGCCAAAAGCGGCTGTAAACATTCGAATGTATGCAGTATCTTTTTTTAATTTTTTTAAAACATTTTCCAAACTTTCGCCCATTTCAATTGGGTTTGTGAGCGGTGCCAATGGTTGAACTTCCAGATGGTTGATGGCGCCATCCCAATGCAACAAATCCATCCAGGCTACATTAATCAATGCCGGCGCATTTCTAATACTGAGCGCATTGTTAACGCCATGGCTTAAATCGTGATCGTAATTGGCAAAGGCCGCAAATTGTTGATGACAACTTGCGCAACTTACTTCACCATCTGCACTTAAATTCCCATCATAAAACAATTTCCTACCCAATTGAAAACCTTCTTCTGTTAATTTGTTTTTGGCAAAAATATTTTTTGAAGGCTTCGGCCAACCCTTGGGAATGTCAAATTTTAGGGGTGATGGTTGATGATGTTCATCTTTGGCACTGATGTACATTCCAGCAATGCAAACAAGGCAAATCAAGAATATCGTTGTGGATGTTTTCAATACGTAATGGTTTTGCTTCCAATAGAAAAAATGGCATTAAAATTGGCTGCAATTGTTTTGGCCAAAAAACCCGGCGACATACAAACGGGCGTTTCTTTAATCTTTATTTTCGATGCGGCATTCCAATAACGATCAAGGTTAAACGAAATGTAAATGTCTTTCGCTTTACCAGCTTCGATGGCAATGTTATCTGCTAAACGTATGGTAGATGCCACATTCATAGAATCTTTGTATCCACCAATATGATGTTCAATTCTTCCATCTGGGGCTGTAGATGCCGAGCTGTTTCCCTCCAACTTTAAAAAAATATATCCACTGTTCCATGTCCAGAACATACTGTTTAAAGGATCCAATGCACCTGTTTGAGCTCCACTGCAATTGTCTGTACTATCTACTCCCAACTTGAATTGAATCGAATGGTAATTTCCTTCGGGCAATTGCGCAATAATTTTATTTTCAGTTTGATTGGCATCCACCAATACATATTTATCAAAGCCTAAGGAAAGATTTTTTTCATCTAGTTTAAAAGCACCAACATAATATTTCAATTTAGAAATGGTATATCGCTCTCCAAAATCATTCGCATAAACGCTATCATTGAATTGAAGCGGTTGTTGATTTGCAGTATGAGAAAAATGGATGACAACGGTACCTAATTTTGTTTGTGCATTCACAATTATTACGGCCATCATCAACAGCCACCAAAAAATACCAGTAAACACTATTGTTTTTTTAAGCATCTTTAATGTTGATTTTTTTTCTGGTTTCTTTTTTTGCCGAAGATATTTTTTTCGATTCGAGTCTTTGGGCTTTGGATGCTGCGGTAGGTTTTGTAGCTTTTCTTTTCTTGGGAATGATCAAAGCTTGATTAATTAGCTTGTTCATTTTACTGGTTACCGTTTGCTTGTTCGCCAATTGTGATCTTTCTTCTTGGCAGGTCGCAAAGAAAAACCCTTCCTGGCTAATGTGATTTTTTAATTTCAGGTGCAAGCGTGCTTTTTCTGCTTCATTGATGAGTTGAGAAGATTCAATATGCCAAAATCCTTCCACCATGGTTTCTACCTTGTTTACATTTTGCCCGCCTTTTCCGCCGCTGCGAGCGGTTTTGTATTTCAATTCTTTGGTGATATCGATTGGCATAAATGAAGATTCTTTGGAATTCTGTAGATAACTAGCCTTATCCAAAATTAATACTTATCTATGCGAATAACGAACTTTGACTACACGCATCTTTTTTATTATTTCGGTATGAGGAAAAAAATGCACATTTTTGCAGGAAATGTTATCCGAAGGCATGCAACAAGTTATTTATGATTCTATGTTGGAAAGAAAAAAACAGGGAAAGAAATCTTTTGCTGTTTTAATTGACCCCGATAAAGTAAATGATGCTCAAGTATTGGAGTTGATTGGATTAGCCAATAGCGCCCAAGTGGATTACCTTTTTGTTGGTGGCAGTTTGGTGGTATCGGATTATTTGGACCAATGCGTGCAACTGATTAAAACGCACACCAACATCCCGGTGATTTTATTTCCAGGAAGTCCAACACAAATTTCTAAAACGCAGACGCCTTGTTATATCTTTCTTTAATCAGTGGAAGGAATCCAGAATTACTCATTGGGCAGCATGTAGTATCAGCTCCCATTGTAAAGCAAAGTGGATTGGAAGTGATGTCTACAGGATACATGGTTATAGATGGAGGCGCACCAACCACTGTTTCATACATCAGCAATGCAAGTCCATTGCCATCGAATAAAAACGAAATTGCCATGTGCACCGCTATGGCCGGCGAAATGTTGGGCATGAAGTTGATATATATGGATGCAGGAAGTGGAGCCATCAAACCAATCAACGAGTCGATGATTCAAAAAGTTGCAAGTTGCATTCACGTTCCACTCATTGTTGGCGGAGGTATTACCACGCCAGAAAAAGCAGTAGCCAATTGTAATGCAGGCGCCGATGTTATTGTAGTTGGCAATGCAATTGAAAAAGATGCCTCATTGATTAAAGCAATTTCAGCTGCTATTCATGCATCTGTATTGTAATGGCTTATTTTCCCAAAAATCCTCATTTTTTCGATTCAGTGAAAGTGACCGAAATAGTTTAGCTTTAACATCTGAAAATCATACATGCCCCAAGACTTTCAAAATACCAACAAAGACATTTTACAATCCCCCGATAAAGAGTTTGAAAACAATATTCGGCCAGGGTACATCAAAGAATTTAGTGGACAAGGACAGATTATTGAGAACATCAGCATTTTTATAAAAGCCTCCAAATTGCGCGGAGAAGCCTTGGATCACATTTTGTTTCATGGGCCTCCTGGTTTAGGAAAAACAACTTTGTCAAGAATTGTGGCCAATGAAATGGGCGTAAGCATCAAAGAAACCTCGGGTCCGGTAATTGAAAAGCCGGGTGATCTTGCCGGATTGCTCACCAGTCTCGAACCCAATGATGTTTTATTTATTGATGAAATTCATCGATTGAGTACGGTGGTAGAAGAGTATTTATATGCTGCGATGGAAGATTTTAGAATAGACATCATGATAGATAGCGGCCCCAATGCACGGTCTGTTCAACTTACGCTAAATCCATTTACGCTGATAGGTGCTACCACCAGAAGTGGCTTGCTTACTGCACCTTTGCTATCGCGTTTTGGAATAAAATCTCGATTGGAATATTATGATGCAGAGACGCTAAAAAATATATTAATTAGAAGTTCGGCCATTCTGCAAACAAAAATAACCAGCGATGCTGCCGGCGAAATTGCGCGCAGAAGCAGAGGTACACCCAGAATTGCCAACGGTTTGCTGAGAAGGGTAAGAGATTTTGCACAAGTGCTTGGCAATGGTATTATTGACATGGGCATCACAGAACATTCATTAAAAGCATTAAATGTGGATCAATACGGCTTAGATGAAATGGACAACCGGATATTGAGCACCATCATTGAGAAGTTTAAAGGAGGACCTGTGGGCATAACCACCATTGCTACAGCTGTTGGAGAAGAACCCGGCACATTGGAAGAGGTGTATGAACCATTTTTAATTCAGGAAGGGTTTATTATGCGAACAGCGAGGGGTAGAGAAGTAACAGAAAAAGCCTACCGGCACTTAGGAAAAGTGCCGCACAAAGGCGGCACTCAACATGATCTATTTGGGGGTTAAGAATCCATTACTCTGCAACAACCAGTCTAAATCCATTTCCATGGATGTTTACTATTTCTAGTTTGTCGTCTTCTTTTAAATATTTTCTCAATTTAGCAATGTACACATCCATACTTCTTCCGTTGAAATAGGTATCGCTGCCCCAGATTTTTTTCAATGCTGCTTCACGAGGCAGTAAATCGTTTTTATAATCTGCAAGCATTCTCAATAAATCATTTTCTTTAGGAGAAAGGGTTTGTGTTTTTCCAGCTACCGTTAATTCACGTAAACGCGGATTGAAATGGTAATTGCCTAAATCATATTCCGCATTCGCTTCTTCTCTGTGATCTTCTTCATTGCGCTTGATGATTGCTTTTATTTTAAGCAACAACACCTCACTATCAAATGGCTTGGTGATGTAATCATCTGCACCTAATTTATATCCTTGAATAATGTCTTCTTTCATTGTTTTTGCACTCAGAAAAAACAAAGGCACATCTGGGTTGATGTCTCTGATTTCTTCAGCTACCGTAAAGCCATCCATATTGGGCATCATCACATCCAAAAGGCAGATGTCATATTTTTCCCTTTGAAATGCAGCCAAACCCAAACGGCCATCTCTTTCCAATGTGACATCATAGTCATTCAATTCAAGGTAGTTTTTTAAAACCATGCCAAGATTGGTATCATCCTCGCAAAGTAAGATTTTTGATTTTGTTGCTTCCATGGTAATATGTTTTAGTTCACTCCAAATTATACTTTTGATTTTTTATATCTTTTTATTTGTGAATAATTTTTTGTTAAAGGTTTTTTTGTATCAATCTTTTCATCAAAGCTAATGGAATAAATTTTTATAAATTCCTGATATTGATTGGGTTAAAAAAAATAGCAATCCTATATATCAGCTTAATTCAAATTGTGGAAAAATAAGTTGAACAAAGAAAAGAAATTTGTTTGTATCATAACCAGGTGCAGTTATCTTTGCCATGGTTTTTCATAGGATATTGGATTTTAAAGCGGGACTAGATTTTTATCTTGGTCCCTTTTTTTTGATTTAAACTTTCTGATATTTTCCATCTTCATTCAACTTGATGATTTCCTCAGCTTCGAGGTATTGTATCACCTGCAAAATGTTTTCCTTGTTCTCTGTTGCAATGACTTGTGACAATCCTTTTAAATCCTGTTGATCACATTCCAAAACGGATAAAATTTTATTGCTGATTTCCTCAACTTGCAATGCTGTTATTTTGTTCTTTTGAAGCTGCATACAATTGTCGCAAATTCCGCAGGCTTGTATTTTTTCATCATTGAAATATCGACCGATGATTACAGATCTACACAAGGTTTGATTGACGGTAAAATCTGCCATGGCCTGTATTCTTTCAAGGTGCTGCTGTTTTCGTTTCGATAATGCAGTGATATCAAATCGAAAGTCGTCGCGATACATTCTATTTTGCAGCAGCGTTATTTGTGGCTTGTCGCTTTGTGGGATATAATCAATGATTTGATATTTGTGTAAAATACTCAATCCATTTTTGATTTGATCTATGGGCAAGTGTATCAATTTTGCAATCAGCGATTCATAAATATTTACGGGGTAATCGAAAATGCCTTCATAGCTTCTTAACAATGCCTTTATAATTGGCTCCAACGTAGGATGCATATTTTCAAAATCAATCAATGCATCTTTTGTTGTAGTAAATACAATTTTTGAAGGTTTGTAAATAGATTCGCCCATATAGAACAATCCTTCTTGTGCCAATGCTTGCAAACCATAGGTGGCCTGTAAGATGTTGAGTTTGAAATTCTCAGCAAAAACGCTCATTTCAAAATCAAAAGTTTGTCCTTCGCCAATACCTGCTGCCACTTGTAAATGGTTCATTAAATCGGCGTACAATTTTTTTAAAAAATCTAATGTGGGGAATCTCATCTCATGCATTTGATACAAGTCGTTCAACTCTTGTTTTTCAAACAATAAAATGGCATGTGCACGATTCCCATCTCTACCGGCTCTTCCTGCTTCTTGGTAATAATGTTCTAAACTTTCGGGGATAGCATAATGCACCACGAGACGTACATCTGGCTTGTCGATTCCCATACCAAATGCATTGGTACATACAATCGTCTGTATCTTGTTTTTTATCCAATCTTCTTGTTTGGAATCCCTTTGGGCGCTGCTAAGTCCAGCATGATAAAAATCTGCTACTATGCCTTGCTGTGAGAGCAGGGTTGCAATTTGTTGGGTTTGCTTTCTACTTTTGCAATATACAATAGAACTTCCCTTTATTTTTTGCAACACATCAATCAACTTGGTTTGTTTGGCAACAGGTTGCAATGCATGGTAAGATAAATTGGGCCTGGCAAAAGATTGTTGAAAACGCATTTGCTTTTTGTTGAACAACAATTTTTCGCAAATGTCATTTTGCACAGTTAGTGTAGCAGATGCCGTTAGTGCAATAATGGGAATATCGGGTAAATGTTTACGAAGCGCTGCAATGTTTAAATAAGAAGGCCTGAAATCGTATCCCCATTGAGAGATGCAATGTGCTTCATCAATAGCAATGAGACATGGATTGATGGCTGGCAGGTATTCTTCAAAAAGGGATGTCTCCAATCTTTCGGGTGAAACATAGAGGAACTTGTAATTTCCATAAGCAGCATTTTGGAGTGTTCGTTTCACTTCCATGTAGTGCATGCCCGAATAAATAGACAAAGCGTGAATTCCTTTTTTTTGAAGATTTTCCACTTGGTCTTTCATCAAAGCAATGAGCGGACTGATTACAATACAAATGCCTTCCATCATCATTGCGGGAACTTGAAAGCACACCGATTTTCCACCACCTGTTGGTAACAAAGCCAGTACGTCGTTTCCTTCTAATACAGCATTTACAATGCTTTCCTGCATTGGACGAAACTGTTCATGTCCCCAATATTTTTTTAAAATTGATGTGCTAGAATTCAAGGTATTGTAATAAGAAATGAAGTTAAACAACCTTTTTTATAAATAGCCGTAAAGAAATTACAGCGAGCATAACATCACTGCCACCCATGATTAAAGCGGCAAAAGTTGGCGTTAATAATCCCATGGCAGCAATTGGAATGGCAACAATATTGTAGGAGAAAGCCCAATATAAATTTTGTTTGATGGTGATGTATGTGTGTTTTCCCAACCCAAGTGCTTCAGGTAAATTTTGCAGTCCTTTATTCATCAACACAACATCGGCATGTTGCAGCGCCAATTGCGCAGCATCGCTAATGGATATACCGATGGTAGCTTTTGCCAATGCTGGCGCGTCATTGATGCCATCACCAACCATGGCGGTTGGTTTTTGATTATTCAATTCAGTAATTTTTTTGAGTTTTTGTGCAGGAGAATAAGATGCAAAAACCTCTTGTATCCCAAGTGCTTTTGCCACGACATCCGCTTTTTGCTGCAAATCGCCCGTGAGCATGATGGTTTTAATGTTGTGTTGATTAAACCAATCCATTACTTGCCTTGCTTCTGGCCTGATTTCATCTTGTACGTCCACCCAACCGATCAATTCGCCATTTTTTAGCACATATACATTGTGGCTATCTGTTGCGTTTTGGCTTTTTAAAATTTTGGATGAGCCAGCTTCGAAAACATTGCCCATATTATCTTCTGTTCGAACACCAATTCCTTTTATTTCTGTTGCGTTTTTCCAAAGCACCACGCTCGCTTGTTTCCAATCTTTTACAATGCCATTGGCGATGGGATGATTTGAATATTTTTCCATAGACAATACAATCGATTTAAATTCACTGTCTTCAATGGAAGTATGGTAATCGCTTACGGTAAATTGTCCGGTTGTTAGAGTGCCTGTTTTATCGAATACAATTTGTTGAATGGTTTTGAATGATTCTAAACTGGTTGCGTTTCGAAAGATGATGCCTTTTTTTGCAGCCCTACCCAAACCAACAGCAATAGCAGCTGGCGTGGCAAGGCCCATTGCGCAGGGACAAGAGATGACCAAAACGGCAATGGCCCGCATCAATGACAAATCGAAAGGAATAGCAAAGAAAAAGTAGTTGGCCAAAAAAGCAATGATAGCAATCACAATGACAACGGGAACAAAAATGGCACTGATTCTATCTGCCAGTTTTTGCATAGGCGGCTTTTCGGCTTGTGCTTGTTGAACCATCAAAATGATGCTGGCCAATACGGTATCTTTTCCAACGGCAGTAACCTGTGCTTTTATGATGCCGTCGTCGATGGTGCTTCCGCCAATTAAAGCGTCTTTTTTGGTTTTAAGAATGGGGATGCTTTCTCCTGTAATAATGGCTTCATTAACCGCACAATCGCCCCATAAAATTTTGCAATCAATGGGCACTTGTTCACCAGTTTTGATGAGGATTAAATCTCCGGTTTTCAGCTGTGTATTTTCAATTTGAAAAATCTGTTCCTGGTGTTTGTCGTCAAAAGCAATCATGTTGGCCATCAGTTTTTGTGATTTGACCAAACTATCGAGTGCCTTTTGTGTTGCTTTTTTGGTGTTTTCTTCGAGGTAATTGCCCAATAACACTAAGGTGATTATTGATGCGGTAGTTTCAAAAAAAATATAATCTGCGTTTTTAAAATAGAGGAGACCGGCAAGGCTATAAACAAAAGCAAGGGAGGATCCTAAAGTAACCAACACATTCATGTTGGGCACTCCGCTCCAAATACTTCGCCAAGCACTTTTCCCAAAAAACAACATGCCAACGATAAATACAGGCGTACACAAAATAAGTTGCAACCAAGGATTGGCGATGAAATGCAATGGAATCCATTGGTGCAGCATGTGCAACATGAGTATGGCAGTAAAAGGAAGTGTAAATAAAAAACGTTGTTTATTTGTAGAGAGCCATTTGGTTTTTGTTGAACTAACTTGTTGTTCATCATCTTTAACCGCATAACCTAAACCGGCTATATCGTTTTTAATAGATTCAAGTGAAGGCTTGTGGTCCCAATCGAAGTGTACAATACCGTCAATGGGGTTGACTTTTATATTGACCAATCCTTTTTTTTCGAGGAGTTTATTAATGGATAAAGCACAATTGCTACAAGTCATCCCATCTACTTTCCATGTAATTTTTTCCATAACATAAATTTACCTCAATAAATTAAGTGCTTAATTATTAATTATGAAAATATCTTTGTCATATGGAAATCAAATATGCACTAGAAGAAATTAAATCTGCAGCACAGATGTTTGCAGAAAAAACAAAGGGGTCAACTTGTTTCGCATTTCATGGAGAGATGGGTGCGGGCAAAACAACATTTATTGGTTCAGTTTGCGAAGTGTTGGGTGTAGCGGAAGGCCAAAGCAGTCCTACATTTTCAATAATCAATGCATATCAAACAACAGAAAATGGCAACATATTTCACATAGATTTATATCGTTTAAAAGATGAGCGCGAAGCCATTGCGGCAGGAGTTGAAGATTGTTTTGACCAGGATGCTTTTTGTTTTGTAGAATGGCCAGAACGAGCACCAGGAATTTTTCCGATGGATGTGGTACATTGTTTTATCAACACCATTGATGCAAATACAAGAATCCTAACATTTAATTTGTAAATTGTATTCCGAGTAAAATCCATTCATTATTTATTTAAAATATTATGGCAACATCAAAACCATTTGTTTCATCGTCATTCAATTACGAAACATTAGAAGAAACGCTTGATGTGAAACCAAAAGGTGAGTCATTACAAATTGGCATTCCAAAGGAGACATCATTTAATGAAAACAGGATTGCTTTAACACCGGAGGCTGTTGGCGTTTTAATTGCGAATGGGCATCAGGTATTGATGGAGTCGAATGCTGCAAAAGGTTCTAATTATAGCGACAATGATTATAGTGAAGTGGGAACAAAAATTGCATACGACAAGCAATCTATTTTTAATTGCGACATTATTGTAAAAAGTGCACCAGTGAGCGAAGAAGATTGTGCATTGTTGAAGCCCAATACAACCATCATTTCCCCAATTCATATGGCAATAATGAAAAAGGAAATTTTAGAAAAGATGATGGAGAAGAAAGTGACTGCATTGAGTTTTGAGAATTTAAAAGACGATAGTGGCCACAATCCAATTGTGAGGAGTATGAGTGAGATTGCAGGGAGTGCGGTTATGTTGATTGCCGGTCAATATTTGAGCAATGCAAATAATGGGAAAGGTGTTTTGGTAGGAGGAATCAGTGGCATACCGCCAACAAAAGTGATCATCATTGGGGCGGGCATAGTGGGAGAATATGCTGCAAGAACAGCATTAGCGATGGGAGCCAGTGTAAAAGTTTTTGATAATAGTATTTACAGATTGAAGCGATTGCAAAACAACATAGGCGTTAGAATGTGGACATCGGTTATTGAGCCTAAGATTTTGAGTAAGCAATTGAAAACATGTGATGTGGCGATAGGTGCGATGAGTGGGGCTGCAGGAAGGGTGCCGATTGTGGTAACAGAAGAAATGGTAAGCAACATGCGGGCGGGTTCAGTTATTGTAGATGTGAGTATTGATCATGGTGGTTGTTTTGAAACCAGTGAGGTGACTTCACATGAGAAGCCAGTGTTTACAAAATTTGATGTGATACATTATTGTGTTCCCAATATTCCGAGTGGCTTTGCCCGTACAGCATCTCAAGCCATAAGCAACGTGTTGATGTCGTTGTTGTTGGAAACGGGAGAAGATGGAGGAATAGATAACATCGTGTGGCATAAAGTAAGCATCCGCAGCGGGATATATTTGTTTAAAGGGAGTTTGACCAATATTTATTTGAGCGAAAGGTTTGATTTAAAATATACAGATTTGAATTTATTGATTGCGAGTAGGAGGTAAGCTTGTTTAATTCACCAAAGGGGATGTGTTTTGCTTGGGTAATACTAATTGTCTGATTTGATTTATATGTGTCATCAAAACATTTCATCAATAACCCCGAGAGACGAAACAATGTTGAATTGATTTAAATGTTCCATCGGAAAATCTCCTCCATTACCCGAATACAGGAATAATTTAGAATAGTTTGTATGCCCTATCAAAACATTTCCTCAATAGCCCCGAGAGACGAAACAATGTTGAATTGATTTACATGTTCCATCGGAAAATCTCCTCAATGCCCCGAATACAAGAATAATTTAGAATGGTTTGAATGCCCCATCAAAACATTTCATCTATAACCTCGAGAGACGAAACAATGTTGAATTGATTTACATGTTCCATCGGAAAATCTCCTCAATGCCCCGAATACAAGAATAATTTAGAATGGTTTGAATACCCCATCATAACATTTCATCTATAACCACGAGAGATGAAACAATTTAGATTTGATGCGCATTTCCATCGGAACATCTCCTCAATGCCCCGAATACAGGAATAATTTCGATTTGTTTTATATGTTCCATTATAACAATTCCTCAATAGCCCCGAGAGACGAAACAATGTTGAATTGATTTAAATGTTCCATCGGAACATCTCCTCAATTACCCGAATACAAGAATAATTTAGAATGGTTTGTATGCCCCATCAAAACATTTCATCTATAGCCCCGAGAGACGAAACAATTTAGATTTGGTTGCGCATGTTCCATCGGAACATCTCCTCTAAAGAAAAATCAGTGAAAATATTTGGCTATTTGAGTTGAGAACACGTATTATTACAATATTGCAATATTGCGAAATTGCATAATCAAAAATTATTTATAAAATTCCATTCTAATTACCATCTCACAAAAATCATATTCCTGTTTGTCATTGCTACAAACAACAACCAACCTATTATGGGTATATTCTTCAACCAATGTATTATACAACGCAATTCCCTTATCATCTAAATTGGTTGTTGGCTCATCCAATAACAAAACGGTGGTATTTGCAAAAAATGCTTGTGCTAGTTTCAATCGCTGTTTCATCCCACTGCTATAATACCGAATCTGTTTATCCGCTGCATCCGCTAACCCAACGTATGCCAACACGGATGTTAGGGGTTTGATAAAAGGTTTAAATGTTTGATGGAATGTTAAAAACTCTCTGGCTGTCATCTCTTCAATCAATTCCAAATATGGGGCAGCTATAGAAATATGTTGATATGCTTCTGCGTCAGCAATGGCTTGGTCGTTTTGATTGGTATAGCATATAGTTCCTTCGCTAATCATCAGGGCACCTGCAATCACTTGTAATAAAGTAGATTTACCCGAACCGTTAGATCCTGTAATGGCGTATGTTTTGCCATGGATAAAAGTATGGGTAAGTCCACGAAAAATCCATTCCCTATTGAATCTTTTGCCCGTATTGCTTAACTGGATTTGCATGTGTTGTTCTATTCGTCATCCATGCTTCCTTTGCTGAAGCGTTTGATAATTCCACGGCCACTCTCACGGATAAATGTTACAATTTCATCTCGTTCATCTGTAGCTTCTACTTCTTCCTCAATGAAATTTAAGGCCTGCGATGTATTTAAATTCTTATTGTAAATAATTCTGTAAATATCCAATATGTGGTTAATTCTGTCCAATGAAAATCCTCGGCGTTTCAATCCTACCGAATTGACTCCTGCGTAACTCAATGGCGTTCTGCCGGCTTTAATGTAGGGTGGAACATCTTTACTCACTAGTGAGCCTCCTGCAACAAAAGCATGTTGTCCAATCTGAACAAATTGATGTACTGCACACATCCCCGCTAAAATAGAAAAATCGCCCAACGACACATGTCCTGCCATTTGTGTATTGTTGCTCATGATGCAATTGTTGCCAATAATACAATCATGTGCAATATGGCTGTATGCCATAATCAAACAGTTGTCGCCAACCTTTGTTGTCCATTTGTCTTTACTGCCACGGTTGATGGTTACAAACTCCCTGATGGTGGTGTTGTTGCCGATTTCTACGGTTGTATTTTCTCCTTCGTATTTTAAATCTTGGGGTATACCCGCAATAACTGCACCTGGAAAAACCCTACAATTGCTGCCAATTCGAGCTCCTTCCATGATGGTCACATTGCTCCCAATCCAAGTGCCGCTTCCAATCTCAACATTTTGGTGAATAACACTGAATGGATCAATCTTAACATTAGGGGCCAGTTTGGCATTGGGGTGTATGTATGTGTGTGGATGAATCATCGTACTTGTTTTAAGATTATTTATTTCATTAATCGTTTCGCTTCACCAATTGTGCTGTAAACTCGCCTTCTGTACAAAGTTTATTGGCAACATAAACACTTCCGCGCATCACGCATATCCCCCTGCGAATAGGCTCTATCAATTCCATTTTCAAAATCATGGTATCGCCGGGCACCACTTTTTGCTTGAATTTACAATTGTCTATTTTAAGAAAATAGGTATCGTAGTTTCCTTCAGGCATACTGTTGATGCATAAAATTCCACCAGTTTGTGCCAGCGCTTCAATTTGCAAAACACCTGGCATCACCGGATTTCCAGGAAAATGCCCCTGAAAAAATGGTTCATTGAACGTAACATTTTTAATACCAATGATGCAATTGTCGGTTAGCTCAACTATTTTATCAACCAATAAAAAAGGATACCTATGCGGCAGCGTTTTTTCAATTTGTTGTAATGAATAAATTGGAGGCTGTGTGGGATCGTAAACAGGTATGTCTTTTGTGTGTTTGTTTTTCTTGATGTATTGCTTGATCTTCTTAGCAAACTCAACATTGCTGCTATGTCCGGGGCGATTGGCAATGATATGCGACTTGATGGGATAACCAATAAGTGCCAAATCTCCAATCACATCCAATAATTTGTGGCGGGCAGGTTCATTTGGAAAACGAAGCTCTAAGTTATTTAGGTATCCTTCTGTTTTTACTTCAACGGTTTCTCTACCAAAAGCTTTTGCCAATCGATTCATCGCAGACTTGTCTAAGGGCTTGTCTACCACTACGATTGCATTATTTATATCTCCGCCTTTAACCAAGTTATTATCCAACAGCATTTCCAACTCATGCAAAAAACAAAAAGTTCGGCAAGGACTAATCTCTGCTTTGAAGTCCAGCATGTTTTTCAAACTGGCATGTTGTGTGCCCAACACCGGACTATTAAAATCTATTAGTGTGGTGATTTCATAAGTTGTAGCTGGTAAAGCCGTCATTTCTACTCTTTTCTTGTCATCATAGAAAGTAATATTGGTATCAATGGTATACCAGGCTTTAGCGGCATCTTGTTCCACAACACCCACTTTTTCTATGATCTCTACAAATGGAAAGCTGCTTCCATCGATGATTGGAATTTCAGGTCCATTGATTTCGATTAAACAGTTGTCGACGCCCATCCCTACAAGAGCAGCTAAAATATGTTCAACTGTACTCACTTTTACACCATTTTGTTCTAAAGTAGTTCCTCTTGAAGTATCGGTAACCAAATCGCAATCTGCTTTTATGGTGGGGGTGCCGGGAAGGTCTACTCTTTGAAACTGAAAACCAAAACCCGGATTTGCAGGCTTGAGTGTCATATCTACATTGATACCTGTATGCAACCCTGTTCCAGAAATACCAATCAACTCAGCTAGCGTGTGTTGTTTATCAGGGTTGAAGTTTTTGTCCATGATGGTAGTATTTTCGGCAAAGATATTCGATTTTTTTTTAGCTGAAGACTAAACAAAAACGAAGCGCTCAACTAGCGGCTATTTATTTTCTTGATTTTTTAACCAATCTTCCAATGTTTTAATTCTTTTTTCCAACTGAGGAAGATTTCTGGCAGCAGCCTGACTTCTTAAAGCCGCGGTATAGTCATATGCAGGAGAACCGGTAACGGCGGTGTTGGGTAATTTCATTGATTTGCTTACACCGCTTTGTGCGTTTATTTTAGATCCATCTGCAATAACGATGTGGCCAACAATTCCTGCCTGTCCACCGATCATTACATTTTTCCCAATTTTTGTACTGCCACTTACGCCGGTTTGTGCAGCAATTACCGTATTGTTTCCAACTTCAACATTGTGTGCAATTTGAACCAGGTTGTCAATCTTTGCGCCTTTTCGGATGATGGTGCTACCAATGGTAGCCCGGTCAATGGTTGTATTTGATCCAATCTCAACAGCATCTTCAATAACCACATTTCCAATTTGAGGCACTTTCTTTAATGTGCCATCTGCCAATGGTGCAAATCCAAATCCATCACCGCCAATCACGGTTCCGGCATGTATGGTTACCCCATGGCCAATCACACAATCGTGGTAAATTTTCACACCAGGGTGTATTGTTGTATTGTCTCCAATTTTAACCTGATTGCCAATGTATGCACCCGGATATATTTTCGAGCCCTTTCCAATTACTGCCTTTTCTCCAACATAAGCAAATGCCCCAATGTACACTTGCTCACCCAATGTGGCCGATGCCGATACAAACGAAGGTTGCTCAATGCCTGTCAATTGTTGTTGTTGAATTTGCTGATATGCATCCAATAAAGTGGCGAAAGCAGTATAAGCATCTGCAACCCGAATTAAAGTTGCACCCACTGCGTTTTTTAATTGATAATCCTGGTTCACTATAATGATAGAAGCGCCAGTTGTATATATGTAATCTTCGTATTTTGGATTTGCTAAGAATGAGAGCTGGCCAGCGTTGGCCTCTTCAATTTTTCCAAATGAACCCACCGCAACAGTTTCATCTCCCTCTACTTTCCCATTTATGATTTGTGCGATTTGAGCTGCTGTAAATTGCATATGTATTTAAACTTGTTTGGTCGTTATAACCTCGGATAACAAATGTAATATTTTTTAACTTTCCCCCTCAGGTTTTCATTGATCAACGCATGGTCAACCTGCGTTATATCCTTTACTGTACCATCTTTAAAAAGGATATTGATTTTCTCATTTTCAAAATTATAGGTACTGCTCGACGCCTCTCCAACATAAACCAACCAATCTGTGTCTTCCTCAGACAATTGATAATGCAGTTTCGTTGCTTCCTTTTTTTCTTTTATTGTTTCGGCAGAAATAACCTCGGGATAATATTTTACTTTCAATAAGTTTCTGTCAATAATACCCTTGCATAGAATAGAAAGAACTTTGTCTTCATGTGCGCACCAACTTTTAATGGCCATCATCACATCAAAATCATCCATGCTGCAAAATTGTGCTAAGGTAACATCCGCAATAGGTTGGTTAATAAAACTATTCAAGGGTTCTGCGCATTGGGCATGTACCCATTTAGCCCGTTTGATAATGCGTTGCAACATTTGTTCGGCACTTACAACTGTTTTGTGTAGGTACACTTGCCAATACATCAATCTTCTGGCCACCAAAAATTTTTCTATTGAATAAGTACCTTTTTCTTCTACCATTAATTCTCCTTGGTGAACTGTTAGCATGTTGATAATGCGGTCATAGGCAATTACACCTTCATTAACGCCTGTAAAAAAACTGTCGCGTGTGAGGTAATCCATTCTATCAACATCCAACTGTCCGCTAATCAGCTGGTGTAAAAATTTTTTTGGGTAATTGTTGGTGAAAATATCCAAGGCCATTTGTAGTTTCCCTTCAAATGTTTTGTTCAGTTCTTTCATCATCATCAACGACAATTCTTCGTGATGTAAATGTTCTGCCAGCACATGTTCAAGCGCATGAGAGTAGGGGCCATGTCCAATATCGTGTAATAAAATTGCAATTTTGGCGGCTTGTTGTTCTTCCAAGGAAATATCAATTCCTTTATCCAACAAAACCTGCAGTGCCGATCGCATCAAATGATATGCTCCAAGCGAATGATGCAATCTGGAGTGAATTGCACCCGGATACACCAAATGAGCCATTGCCATCTGGCTTATTCTTCTTAGTCTTTGATAATAAGGATGCGAAATGATTTGATTGATTAATTCATCATCAATGGTAATAAAACCATATACCGGATCATTTATTATTTTGTGAAATCGCATGTTGCTATTTAAAATGGAAGGTCTTGTTAAATCAATTCAGCATCTTTGACAAAGCTACAAAGCATTCAATTAAAAAATTACTTTTGTCTGAGCGCAAGTTAGCTTCAAAAAAATTGAATACATTCAAAATAAAATTCACCCTCATTTTAAATTCAGTATATGAGTATTGCAAAAATTCTTTGGGTTGATGATGAAATTGACAGTTTAAAATCTCAGATATTATTTTTAGAAACGAAAGGATATGAAATACAAACAATGACCAATGGTTTTGATGCGGTGGAGTTTGTAAAAGATCATATTATAGACGTGGTACTGTTAGATGAAACTATGCCCGGTATTACAGGTTTGCAAACACTTCAACAAATAAAAGCCATTCACAACAATTTGCCCGTGGTATTGATTACTAAAAATGAAGCAGAAAACCTGATGGATGAAGCAATTGGGAGCCAGATATCCGATTACCTGATAAAGCCAGTGAATCCCAATCAGGTTTGGCTGAGCTTGAAAAAAATTATCGACAACAAAAGATTGGTTGCAGAAAAAACAACTTCTGCATATCAACAAGAATTTAGCAGTTTGTTTATGGCCTTGAATGACAATCCAGATTATTTAAAATGGATGGACATTTACAAGAAGTTGGTGTATTGGGAGCTTGAAATTCAAAAAAGTGATAGCCCAGAAATGCAAGAAGTGTTTGCGGCGCAAAAGCAAGAAGCCAATACCGAATTTTTTAAATACATCTCCAAAAATTATGCGTCTTGGGTTGCACCCAACAGTGTTGCATCGCCAATCATGAGTCATACCTTATTGCCATTTAAAGTATTCCCACATATTGAAAAAGGAACGCCGCTTTTTTTTGTATTGATAGATAACTTGCGATATGACCAATGGAAAACCATACAGCCCATTTTTGCCGAGAGTTTTCGAATCATGGAAGATGAAACTTTTTATTCGATTTTACCAACTGCTACTCAATATGCACGCAATGCCATTTTTGCCGGTATGCTTCCGGTGGAGATAGAAAAAAAATTCCCTACACAATGGAAAAATGACGAAGAAGAAGGCGGAAAAAATTTGCACGAAGAAGCATTTTTAAAAGCACAACTGATGCGCTTAGGAAAATCGGATGTGAAATTTTCTTACACCAAAATTACCAATCATTTCGATGGACAAAAACTAGTTGACAACATACACAATTTGATGCAAAATGATTTGAATGTTATAGTGTACAATTTCGTGGATATGTTGAGCCATGCCAGAACTGAAATGGAAGTATTGAAAGAGTTGGCCGGTGATGAAACCAGCTATAGAAGCTTAACGGCATCATGGTTTGAACACAGTCCATTGCACCAGGCGCTTAAAAAAATTGCAGAAAAAAACATACAATTAATTGTGGCAACCGATCATGGCAGCACCAGGGTTAAAACACCAGCAAAAGTTATTGGCGACAAACAAACTACTGCCAATTTGAGGTATAAGCATGGACGCAATTTAGACTACGAACCCAAGGATGTGTTGGCATTCAGAGATCCTAAATTAGCAGGATTACCGGTGCCCAACGTAAACTCCACATTTATCTTTGCTAAAGGCGATACTTTTTTATGTTATCCCAATAATTACAACCATTTTGTGAACTACTACAAAAACACATTTCAGCACGGCGGCATCAGTTTAGAGGAGATGATAGTTCCCATAATTAGGATGTCGTCAAAATAGTTTATTTACTTATCAACAAGTGTTGAAAAATAGAATTCATATTGACATGGTTTTTTGGGAAGTTGCATACTATTAACCAAACGAGTAACTATGAAATTAAATCAACATACCTTAGATAAAGTGGAGCGGGTTATTGAAGAGGGTGGATACATTGTTCGCTTCGAAAAAGGCACTTTCCAAAGCGGTTATTGTATTCTTCAAGAAAAAAAGGTGGTTGTTTTAAATAAATTTCTACCTACCGAAGGAAGAATCAATACCTTAATTGATTTGCTGCCCTTATTGTCTATTAATATCGATGACCTAACGCACGAAAGTCAGAAGTTCTATGATGTGTTGATGTCGACTGAGTTTGCAGGATAATCATCAACAATCCATCAGTTTAAATTTAAGTTATCTTCAACTGCTGATGAAAGTTTAAGAAAAGCGGACATTACCTTACACTTCTAATACAACATTCATGTTCATTCCTCCGCTAAAAATCACATTCTTGGGAACCGGAACAAGTGGCGGCGTTCCAATGATTGCCTGTGATTGTGTAGTTTGCGAATCGATGGATGAAAAGGACAAACGATTTAGAAGTAGTATTTTGGTAGAGAGCGATAACACATCCATTGTAGTTGATACCACCCCAGATTTTAGATCTCAAATGTTGCGGGCAAAAGTTAAAAAACTCGATGCCGTATTGTTTACGCATCCACACAAAGACCATATCGCAGGATTAGATGACATCAAGGCGTTCAATTATTTCCATCAACAACCGATACCTGTCTACGCCAACGAACTTACAGCAACAGCTTTGCGAAAAGAATTTGGGTATATTTTCGATGAAAACAAATATCCAGGTATACCAGAAATCAACCTACATCCTATACACCAAACACCCATAATGATAGGAGATATTCCTGTTACACCAATTTATGTTTGGCATCTAAAAATGCCCGTGCTCGGATTTAGATTTGGACATTTCACTTACATCACGGATGCCAATAAAATTGATCCCGAAGAAATGACTAAGCTGTTTGGCAGTAAAGTATTGGTATTGAATGCACTCAGAAAAGAAAAGCATTTATCCCATTTTACACTCTCAGAAGCCATAGGCGTTGCCCAACAGGTAGCCGTACCCGAAGTATATTTTACGCACATCAGTCACCAACTGGGAACCCACGAAAACATTTGCAATGAACTCCCGCTTGGTATGGCTTTGGCTTATGATGGCCAAGTGATTAATATCGCATAATTGTTGTTTTTTTCACATCAAATATCTAGTAGCTGAGGATAGTTTTGTGGGATGAAAACAAATGACAACCATGCTTTGCTGGCATTTACAAAAAAAGAAAAAAGAGGCATTCTGTTTATTCTTTTCATTAATCTTCTTCTGTGTTTGCTGCCTGTGATGTATCGAAAATATTTCATCCTCAAACAAACAGCTACGCCACAAATTGCTGCAGATGTTGACCTGCTTGTTACACAGCAACAATCCATTGATGCAAGCAAAGATGAACCAAACGCACATGAGAAAAACAACAATACCTCGCTACAAAACGCTTCGCCTGTTTACAAATCCTTCGACCCCAATACCATTACCACTGCGGAATGGATGATGTTTGGTGTAAAAGAAAAAACAGCGTTAAGCATTCAGAAATACATTGCTAAGGGCGGACGATTTCGAACACCTGCAGACATCAGAAAAATATGGGGATTGTCGGAAAAACAAAAAGAAATGCTCGAGCCATATGTAAACATTCAAAACACACCGGCTCCAACGACAACAAAGTATTCAACACCTAAAGAAAAGCAGGTTCAAATCATTGATCTAAACAAAGCCGATTCAACACAATTGGAATCGCTGCCAGGCATTGGTCCAGCCATTGCAAGAAGAATCGTATTGTACCGAAAAAAATTGGGCGGTTTTTATGCTATCCATCAATTGGCAGATGTATGGGGATTGCCAGATTCGGTGTATGAAAAAATAAAAAATCAATGCACAATTCATGAAGAAATTATTAAGATTGACATCAATTTGGTTGAATTTGATGCCTTAAAATCGCATCCTTACTTTGGATATAAATTAGCCAATGCATTAATCAATTACCGCAAACAACATGGGAAATTTAATCAGTTAGAAGATATTCAACAAATTGTTCAAATTGATGAAAAAACGTACGAGAAGATTTTGCCATATTTGTTTGTAGACAGATAAAAACTAACGCTTGTTGGTATTTTAAATTCCCTAAATTGCGACAACAATTTCAAATTATGCATTTTCAAACTTCAGAAATTACGCAACAAGTGGCACAGATTGCCAGGGATTTTTCTAACCAGCACATTCGTCCAAATTTGATGGAGTGGGACGAATCGCAGGAATTTCCAGTCCATATTTTTAAGGCCTTGGGCGAGTTGGGATTGATGGGTGTTTTGGTGCCTACAACCTATGGTGGATCTGGATTGTCTTATTTCGAGTACAATGCCATCATCCAAGAGGTTGCAAAAGTATGCGGCTCAATTGGTTTGTCATTGGCTGCACACAATTCATTGTGCACAGGACACATCATGACCTTTGGGAATGAAACACAAAAACAAAAATACTTACCTAAGTTGGCAACGGCTGAGCACATTGGCGCATGGGGATTAACGGAGCCCAATACAGGAAGTGATGCAGGAAATATGAAAACTACTGCGGTAAAAGATGGCGACAATTGGATTATCAATGGCACGAAAAGTTGGATCACTCATGGCAAATCGGGAGATGTGGCTGTAGTGATTTGCAGAACCGGTGAACCTCGTGCAAAAAACAATTCAACTGCGTTTATCGTTGAACGCAATACCCCTGGTTTTTCTGCAGGAAAAAAAGAAAACAAATTGGGCATGCGCGCAAGTGAAACAGCAGAAATGATTTTTGATAATTGCATCATTTCAGATGAAAATAGATTGGGGGAAGTGGGCGATGGTTTCAAACAAGCCATGAAGATTTTAGATGGTGGAAGAATTTCGATTGCGGCATTGAGTTTAGGAATCGCACGCGGCGCATATGAAGCATCTGTAAAATATGCTAAAGAGCGTCATCAGTTCGATCAACCCATTGCAAATTTTCAGGCCATTGCTTTTAAATTGGCTGACATGGCCACCAAAATTGAAGGGGCAGAATTGCTTGTACAACAAGCCTGCGATTTGAAGATGAAAGGCTTGCCCATGACAAAAGAATCTGCTATTGCTAAATATTATGCCAGTGAAATTGCGGTAGAAATCAGTACTGATGCAGTCCAAATATTTGGCGGATATGGATATACGAAAGATTTTCCTGTGGAGAAATTTTACAGAGACAGTAAGCTGTGCACAATTGGTGAAGGCACCAGTGAGATCCAGAAATTGGTAATCAGTCGTGAGATATTGAAGTAGGGAGAGGGGGGATAAAGCTGGATAAGCTGGATGCTGGATAGGCTGGATAAGCTGGATGCTGGATAGGCTAGATAAGCTGGATGCTGGATAGGCTGGATAAGCTGGATGCTGGATAGGCTGGATGCTGGGTACTAGATGCTGGATACTAGTAGGCTGTTTCAACGACAAACGACAAACCACAAACAACATACCACAAACAACAAACCACAAACAACAAACCACAAACAAACATTTTGAACCTATTGAAACCTTTTGAACACTAAAACAAACACCAAACCCCGTATCCTATCCCTCCTCCGTATCATAACGATCAACCCTTTCAATGCCCGAAAGCCCGAGCAGTTTATTAACTACAATATTGAGGTGCTCTTTATCTTGAACAAAAATTTTCACATTGCCCTCAAACACACCATGATTGGCTTCGATGGTCATGGCCGCTATATTTACTTTCAACTCGCCACTTAGCAAATTCGTGATTTTGTGGATTACCCCTACATCATCTAAGCCAACAATTTTCAAACCAGTGAGGAATGAAATTTCTTTATTCTTCGCCCATTTCGTTTTTACCACCCGATGGGCATGGTTGGCTAATAATCGCGTTGCATTTGGACAATTCGTTCGATGTATTTTTAACCCTTCGCCGGTAGTAACAAATCCAAAAACATCATCCCCCGGAATGGGCTTGCAACAATTGGCCAATGTATATAAAATCTTATCGCTGCTCTCTCCAAAAATAATGAGCTCGGTGTCTTTTTTGGAAAGCGGCTTCACTTCAATAGACTCCAGTTTTTCTTCCACGACCTTTAATACTTTGGGAGCTATTATCTTGTCGCCATGAACCGTAAATGCTTTCAACTCCTTTAACTCATTCTTCTTTACAGCGATGTCATACAACAAATCCAAACTACTGCTGTTTTTATAAAAACCAGCCAACTCTTCTACATTGGACTGATTGTACACCGCACCTATGGCATTAAATTTTCGTTCTAATATAGATTTTCCAAGGTCGGCAATTTGACGCTTTTCTTCTTTTAGTGAGTCTTTAATTTTCGCTTTCGCCTTTGTAGTAATCACCAATTTCAACCACTCGCTATTGGGCTTCTGCTTTGCGCTGGTGATGATTTCAATCTGATCGCCACTTCGCAAAACATAACTGATGGGTACCAATTTGTGATTCACTTTTGCACCGATACATTTTATACCAACCGCGGTATGCACACTAAATGCAAAATCCAATGCACTGGCCCCAATGGGCAACATTTTCACATCTCCTTTTGGCGTGTAAACATAAATTTCTTCAGCTAAAAAAGATGTTTTGAAATCTTGTAAAAAATCTAAGGAATTGCTCTCCTGATTCGATAACGCCTCTCTAATTTGATTGAACCACTTATCGAAATGGCTTTCGTCGTCTTTTTCTTCTTTGTATTTCCAATGTGCAGCTAAGCCTTTCTCGGCAATTTCATTCATTCTTTTTGTTCGAATCTGAACCTCAACCCATTTGCCCAAAGGTCCCATTACCGTAGTATGCAAGGCCTCATAACCGTTGCTTTTTGGATTGCTCAGCCAATCTCTAAGTCGCTCTGGTGAAGGATTGTATTCGTCTGTGATGATGCTGTACACTTTCCAACAATCTTCTTTTTCTTTTTCCGGTGCCGCATTTACAATGATTCTTATCGCAAACAAATCGTACACCTCTTCAAATGAAACACCTTTCTTTTTAATTTTTGTCCAGATAGAATGTATGCTCTTGGGTCGTCCATAAATGTCGAACTCCAAACCTGCATGTTGTAACTTGTCTTTTAAAGGTTTTATAAAATCGTTGATATACCTTGTTCGATCTCTTTTTGTTTCTTGTAATTTTTTTGCGATGAATTTATACGTGTCTGTTTCCATGTATTTCATCGACAAATCTTCCATCTCTGTTTTAATGTTGTATAAACCCATTCGATGTGCAAGTGGCGCGTACACATAAATCGTTTCCGAAGAAATTTTCAACTGCTTCTCTCGCTTCATACTATCCAAAGTGCGCATGTTGTGCAATCTGTCGGCGAGTTTGATGAGAATAACCCTGGGGTCGTCTGTGAGGGTAAGCAGTATCTTTTTAAAATTCTCTGCTTGTTGACTTGTGTTGGTATCCATCACATTCGAAATCTTGGTGAGCCCATCCACAATTTTTGCAATCTCACTACCAAATTCCCTTTGTATGTCTTCTAAACTGATATCGGTGTCTTCAACAGTATCGTGTAATAAAGCGCAAATACTGCTTCTGATGCCCAGTCCAATTTCTTCTACACATATTTTTGCTACGGCAATGGGATGTAAAATATAGGGTTCGCCACTTTTGCGACGCATGGTTTTATGGGCTTCCACTGCCATCTCAAATGCCGTACGAATGAGGATTTTATCTCCCGGCTTCATTTTTTGTTTGAGCGCTCGAAGCAAGCCACGATAATGACGTAGAATTTCTTTTTTTTCCTCTTCTTCCGAAAGGTTATACGTTGATATGTGTTCTGTTGATACCATTGCAGTGACGAATTTACTCTAATTTTTCCATCGACTATATTCAATTATTGACAACCGATGCTATTAAAAATCAATTAACGCAAAATATACTTTAATATTCTGTTCAGTTTTAAGTATAAATATGTTAGTTTTGCCCCCCGTTTGTTCAATCCCTTAATTGGGAGAAATTCAACGATGCGGATGTGGCGAAATTGGCAGACGCACCAGACTTAGGATCTGGCGCCGCGAGGCATGTAGGTTCGACCCCTATCATCCGCACTTTTTTAAGTTGATAAGTTGAGAGGTTGATTGGCTGCAACTTTCTTGCATCAATAACCATTGACTTATCAACTTATTTAATTTATCACCAGTTCAATCTTTAAAAATGGCAACAGCAGTAAGAGAAAACATCGGTTTGTTACACGATAAAATCACCATAACCGTAACAAAGGACGAATACGTTCAGCCTTATGAGAAAAAACTAAAAGAATACAGCAAAACAGCCAACATCCCGGGTTTTAGAAAAGGCATGGTACCCGCTGGTATGATTAAAAAAATGTATGGTCCTTCTATTTTTAATGACGAAGTGTTGAGAGCTGTAGAAAAGAAATTGTACGAATACCTCAACGAAGAAAGACCAGATATTTTCGCTCAACCATTGCCACTCGAAAAAGATTTAAATAAACTAGATTTCAACAACCCCTCCGATTATGATTTTGGTTTCGAAATTGGCTTAAAACCAACTTTTGAACTTCCCGATTTTTCTAAAGAAACCCTTACCAAACATCAAGTAACCGTTACCGATGAAATGGTGAATGAAGAAATCGGCCGCATGCAAATCAAAGGCGGCAACATGACAGAACCTGAAACAATCGACAATGAAGAAAATGTCATCAACGTATTGTTTACAGAATCAGACAAAGATGGCAACACAATTGAGGGTGGTATTTGCAAAGAAAATTCTGTACTGCTAAAATATTTTACGCCTGCTATCCAAAAACAATTAATGGGTAAAAAAATGGCAGATTGCATTGTTTTTAAACTCAATGATACTTTTGAAGGAGAGAAATTGGACATGATGTTGCACGATTTGGGAATGAATAAAGAAGACCAAGCTGCTGCATCTACATACTTCAAACTCGATATTGTAAAAATTGGATTAATAGAAAAAAGAGCGTTAAACGAAGATTTTTTCAACGAGGTGTATCCAGGAAAAGGAATCACCACAGAAGCAGATTTAAAATCAACGCTTAAGGAAGAAATTGAGAAATATTGGACTGCGCAATCACGCAATCAATTGCACGATCAACTGTATCATTTGTTACTCGAAAAAACAGCCATGGAGTTTCCAGCATCATTTTTGAAAAGATGGTTGCAAACCGGCGGCGAAAAACAAAAAACAGCCGAAGAAGCAGAAGCAGAATTTCCAACTTTTGCCAATCAATTAAAATGGACGTTAATTAGCGATAAAATCATCATCAATAACAATTTAGAAGTATCTCAGGATGATTTAAAAACGCACATGAAAGAAGAAGTAATGCGTTACTTTGGTCAAATGAACATGGGTGATGATATGGGTTGGTTAGACAGCTACATCGACAGAATGATGAAAGATGAAAAACAAGTGGATGCTACCTACAGAAGACTCATCACAGAAAGACTGTTCGATTATTTAGAAAAACAAATTTCTACAACAGACAAATTGGTTTCTGCTGATGAATTGGCAGCGATGCAACACCATCACCAACATTAATCTGATTACAAATAAATCACAAAAAAAGCTGTAACAAATGTTACAGCTTTTTTATTAAAGTTTTATTTCTTCTCCATTTCCATCATAAAAAGTAAACTCAGTTAAATGGTAGCTATTGTTTGCTGCAACCTTAATCAGTTGCTTGTATTTCCAACTCCATTTTAATCTTCGCGAAGGAAAGCCGCAGGTGAGATAACTATACATAATGGGGTGAACTGTAATGGTCAGCCCTTTATGTTTTTGCATGATCAGATAATTCAAATTTTTAGCAATCTCATCAATAAAAATCAATGTTGACGAAATGATACCCGTTCCGTTGCAGCTCGGACAAACCTCACTGGTATTGATATTCATCTCTGGCTTCATGCGTTGTCTGGTAATTTGCATCAAACCAAATTTCGTTAAAGGCAATACCGCATGCTTGGCTCTATCGCTTCTCATCATCTCTTCCATTGCATCTGCCAGTTTCTTTTTATTCTCCATCAACTTCATATCAATAAAGTCGACTACAATAATGCCACCCAAATCTCTTAATCTCAATTGTCGTGCAATTTCCTCGGCTGCTTCCAAGTTGGTTTCTAATGCATTTTGCTCTTGGTTGTTGCTAACGCTTTTGTAACCACTGTTTACATCAATTACATGCAATGCTTCGGTGTGTTCAATAATCAAATAAGCGCCACTGGGCAAGTTAACGGTTTTACCAAATGATCCTTTTACCTGTTTGGTAACGCCATAGGTGTCGAAAATTGCGTTCGTATTGTTGTATAATGAAATGATATCTACCTTATCTGGAGCAATGCGTTGTAAGTAGCTTTTTGTTTCTGCAAACATGGCTTTGTCATTCACCACAATTTTGTTGAAATCTGCACTTAGTAAATCGCGTAAGATGCTATTGGTTTTGCCTTGTTCGCTTAAAATGCGGGTTGGTGGAACCGCCTGACTTAAATTGGATTGTATGGTTTTCCAAGTTTTTTCCAATCCTAATAAATCGTCGTGCAGTTCTGCTGTGCTCATGCCTTCTGCTGCAGTGCGAACGATTACACCCAAATTCTTAGGCTTCACGGCCTCTATAATTTTTTGAAGTCTTTTTCTTTCTTCTGCAGAATGTATTTTTCTGGAAACTGCTACGATGTCGTTGAAAGGTGTAACAACCACATATCTACCTGGTAAAGAGATTTCGCAGGTTAATCTGGGCCCTTTTGCAGCGATGGGTTCTTTTAAAATTTGAACAAGAATATGCGGCTTGCCCGGAAGCACCTCATTGATTTTTCCAGTTTTAATGATTTCTGGTTCAACCTTAAATTTATTGAAGTCAAATAATTCTCCTTTTTTTTGATTGACACAAATATTGGTGAATTTTAAAATAGAACGTACGTATGGGCTTAAATCTGTGTAATGAAGAAATGCATCTTTTTCGAAGCCTACGTCTACAAAAGCGGCATTAAGACCTGGGATTAGTTTTTTGACTTTTCCGAGATATAAGTCTCCTACAGCAAAATTGGCATCCGCTTTCTCAGTATGTAACTCTACTAAACGTTTATCTTCCAGTAGTGCTATTTCAACACCCTGTGGAATTACGTTAATGATTAATTCCTTGGTCAACTCGTTTCAGTTTGAGACCTATTATGCATAACGGTGGGAAAAACTTTCAATTGACCCAATGGTATATTGAAGTAATAAAGTGGGCAAGCATTCAGCACACACGTTATCGTTTTAAAAAAATAAAGTGCACAAGAAGGAAATGACAACATAACTTTCTTGTGCAATAGTAATCTATTCAGTGTTAGCTGAATGAATTATTTTTTCTTATGACGATTTTTTCTTAAACGTTTTTTACGCTTATGAGTAGCGATTTTATGACGTTTTCTTTTTTTACCACAAGGCATAACCTAGTCTTTTTTGTTAAAAATATTATTTCCGATCGATGCTTAATGTTTATTGATTAAGCAATTTAATTCTGTTGTCAACTTCTTTTGAGTAAGAAGGGTTGTTGGCTAATCGTTTGCTGAGCGTATACCATTTAATTGCGGCAGCTTTATCGCCTATTGCCGCGTAAGCATCAGCTAAAAATGCAACTGCTTCCAAATTGTTTGGCTCATTACTCACCACTTTCAATAACCTCGAAACAGCTTTTTCGTATTGTCCCGACACCAACCCGCCAATTCCTAGTACCAGTTGTGCCTTCATGTTGGTTGAATCTCTTCTCACAACACTGAGCAACTCTTGTATACCTTTCATTGTTTCTTGCGGATTGCCATTTCTTCCCTTCCCAAAAACATAAGAACTTCCCAAATCAATTTTCAAATCCTCATCCGCTGGGTTTAACTCAATTGCCTTTGAAAACAATTGAACCGCTTGATCTGTTTCCCATTCCAACTTTGCCGTATCGTGTTCTTCTCTCAGCAAGCTTAAAAATATTTGGGCTGCGAAGGTGAGGTTTTTTTCTGAATAATCCAACTTTGAAATTTCATTCATGTAAAAAGCATACAATTCTATGCGCTGCACACTGTCTTTCCAAAAGTTTGCGGTATTTAATAAAATGCGTTGTTGAGATATACTTGTATCAGTTGTACTGCTGTTTTCCTCTATTTTGGAAAGCGTTTCTTTTTGAGTAGGGGTTAGTTTTGCTTTCTCCTGTTGCAGAAATTTTTGAATGTCAAAAGCATCTACCTGTTCAGTAGGTTGTTTTTCAGGTGCAACTGCTTTCTTTTCAGTAGTAGTTTTGCCTAAAAAAAATAAGACTGCTATAATCGCAACAGCAGCCAAAACCAAAATAATTTGCTTTTTCAATGATGATTCCCCTCGATTTTTTGTGAGGGGCACAAATGTACATTAATCCTCGTTATCGTCAGCAACTTCAGGCGCTTCTTTAATGTTGGGAGATGATTTGATTTCATTTACAAATTCCTTTGCTGGTTTGAAAGCTGGAATAAAATGCTCGGGGATAGATACAGATACGTTTTTCTTTATGTTTCTGCCAATTTTTGCAGCTCGTTTTTTAATTATAAAACTACCAAACCCACGAATGTAAAGGTTTTCACCATTTGCTAAAGAAGCTTTTACTTCTCTAAACATTGTTTCAAGGGTTACCAAAACGTCTACTTTTGGAATACCTGTTTTCTCTGAAATTTTGTTTATTAAATCTGCTTTTCTCATATGCAAATAATTTTAGAAGTAAGGTATAAAAAATATTTCGAAAAACAAAAATAAGAAGGTGAGAATCAATAGGTTTGTCGAAAATTAACCTAAAATGGACAGTTTTTCATCGAAATGGCAGGCTTTTTTCGTAAAAAAATTATTGAATTGGAATCACAGTTCCAATTTTCGTTCGATGCCATGGAAATTTGAAAAGGATCCATATAAAATTTGGTTGAGTGAAATCATGCTGCAACAAACACGGGTTGAACAAGGACTAACTTATTATCTTAAATTCATTGAAGCATTTCCTACGGTTACTGATTTAGCCAACGCACCCGAGAAAAAAGTTTTCAAAATGTGGGAAGGCCTGGGTTATTATAGTAGATGTAAAAATTTACTGACCACAGCAAAAACAATTAGCAATGAAAGCAATGGGGTTTTTCCAAACACCCATGCCGAAATTTTGTCGCTCACTGGCGTTGGTCCATATACCGCAGCAGCAATCGCGTCTTTTGCATTCGATTTGCCATATGCAGTTGTTGATGGAAACGTAATGCGCGTATTGTCTCGTTTTTTTGGTATTGAGATTCCAATAGACACGACGCAGGGAAAAAAACAAATTGCACATTTAGCACAGGAGCTTTTGCCTACCCATCAATCTGCATCTTTTAACCAGGCCATCATGGATTTTGGTGCAACCATTTGTAAGCCTAAAAATCCAATTTGCTTGGATTGTGTGATGCAAAAAAACTGCATCGCCTACAACCAACAGCTTGTTGATGTTCTTCCGTTGAAATCAAAAAAATTGATAAAAAAACAGCGTTGGTTCTTTTATATCACTGCGAAATACAAAAACCAATATTATTTTCGAAACAGAACAGCAAAAGACATTTGGCAAAACTTGCATGAGTTTATTTTAATTGAAAAGTCAAGCCGTAGTTCTGCTGATACCATAATAAATTCAGCCGAATGGAAAAAAGTTATTGATGTGCCGTTTGAATTACTGGAAGTCTCAAATCCCATCAACCAGCAACTGACACATCAAACCATCACAGGCACTTTCATTACCATCCAATTAAAAGCACCATTGCAAACTAACATGTATGCACCCATCACCAAAAAACAAATCCAGCAACTGGCTTTTCCAAAAATTATTTCTAGCAATTTAAATTGGCTGATAAATTTATAAAACACAAACATTTATTTTGGACTAGATTTGTATCTTTAATTTTCAAGAGGATTTAATTGTTTGTTATGAAGGGACTAAACAAAGTGACGTTGATAGGACATTTAGGGAAAGATCCTGAAATGTTGTTTACAGAAGCCAATGTGGCTGTTGCGAAATTCACTTTGGCTACCTCAGAAACTTACAAAGACAAAACAGGTAAACTGATTACTCAAACCGAATGGCATCAAATTGTTTTGTGGAGGAGCTTGGCAGAAATGGCGCAAAAATACTTGCACAAAGGGAATTTAATCTATTTGGAAGGGAAATTAAAAACGAGAAGTTGGGATGATAAAGATGGCAATAAGAAATCGGTAACCGAAATTATTGGCGATCATCTCATGATGTTGGATAAGAAATCTGACAATCAACCCAGCAATGATTTTGAAATGTAAAAGCACAGTATTTAAAAATGATAAGCTGTTTTCAACAACAGTATTTGTTAACTAAATAATTTATTTTGGACCATCATTCGGCATTAGGACTTCTGCAAATGAATTTTCTTTTATTGTCTTCCGGAGCCCTTACGGTATTGATTGTATCAGTATTGGTTTTGTTAATCCTTTCTTTTATTTTATCTGGTAGCGAAGTCGCTTTTTTTTCGCTCACCCCCAAAGACATCAACATTTTAAAAACAAGAAAACACCCTTCATTAAAGCGTGTGGTGAGTTTGTTGGAGGAGCCCAAAACCTTATTGGGTGTAATGCTTGTTGCAAATAGTTTTATAAACATCGGCATTATTTTAATCACCAATTTGCTCATTGAAAATTGGCTTCAATTTGAAATGTTTGATTCTCCCTTGTTGCATTTTTTAATGAAAGTGGTGGTTGTTTCTTTCTTGTTGGTGTTGTTTGCAGAAGTGTTGCCAAAAGTTTGGGCTACTCATCACAAGGTTTGGTTTGCTTCAATGTCTTCGCTTGTTGTAGAAGTTTTCTATAGCATTTTTTACAAACTAAGCAAAAGGTTTGTGGGGTATAGCGACAACATCGAAAAAAGAATTTCGCCACAAAGCGGTGCTACATTAGACAATACCAATTTGGATTATGCTATTGATTTGTTGCCAGAAGACGAAGCCAGCAACGAAGAAAAACAAATCCTAAAAGGGATTCGAAAATTTGGAGACACATCTGTGAAACAGGTGATGAGAACCAGATTGGATGTTAGTGGCATACCAGCAGAACTCTCTTTTCATGCCCTGATCAAATTAACGGAAGACTTGCACTATTCTCGTTTGCCCGTGTTTAAAAAAAACCTGGATGAAATTTTAGGGGTTTTGCATATCAAAGACCTTTTGCCTTTTCTGCACGAATCCGACAGCTTCGATTGGCATCCGTTTATCCGCAAGCCTTATTTTGTACATGAGCAAAAAATGATTGAAGACTTGTTGCAAGAATTTCGGACTAAACATATCCATTTTGCAATAATTGTAGACGAGTTTGGCGGCACCTCGGGTATTGTAACTTTAGAAGACATCATCGAAGAAGTGATTGGAGATATTAAAGATGAATTTGATGACGAAGAAAGTGGCAATAAAAAAATTGACGACTTCAATTATGTATTTGAAGGAAAAACAATGATTAATGATTTTTGCAGCGTCATGAATATACCCATCAGCACATTTGAAAAAGTAAGAGGCGATAGCAACTCTATTGCCGGACTTGTTCTAGAAATTGCTGGTGCTTTTCCTCCAATTGGTCAGGAATTTATTTTTGGCGTATACACTTTTTCTGCATTAGAGATCAACAAAAACAGAATCGACAAAGTAAAAGTAGCCGTCAAACATCAAGAACAAATCAACTAACACCCCATGCACATTCTACGAACGCTTTGTTGTTTTTTCTTGCTTATTGCTGCTCTTGCTTGCAATTCAAATTACACTACTAAAAAAAAGGGGTATTATAAAATTCCACTTCCACCGCATCAGTACCAACGCTTCGAAAATCCATCCTTTCCATTTGCTTTTGATTACCCTGTATATGCTCAAATTTTAAAGGATAGCACTTATTTCGACAACAACCCAGAGGACAAATACTGGATCAATATAGATTTTCCAGATTATGATGCACGTTTGTTTTTGAGTTATAAATCAATTGGTGGAAAAGCATTGTTTAAAGTGAAGCAAGCCAATGGCAGTTACAAAGATTCATTTGGCATCAATCAATTTGATTTAATGGTCAACGACGCTTTCAACCTTACCAATAAAAACGATGTTGCTGCGACGTCTATCAACGACAGTTTAATTCATACCGCCAATCGGGTTTCTGGTATATTCTTCAAAGTGGGTGGAAATGCCGCAACTGCCAATCAGTTTTTTCTCAGTGATAGCAGCAAGCATTTTATAAGGGGCGCATTGTATTTCAACACAACACCCAATGCCGATTCATTGTTGCCTGTTCAACAATTTCTTGAAAAAGACATCCAGCATCTCATCAACAGTTTTCAATGGAAAAATAGTGGTACAACAGAATAAGAATTGTGGCTTCAAATCATTATTCCATTGTATTTTTGCGTCATGATCGCCATAGACCACGTTTTACTGAGTGATAAAATTCTTTCCGAACAATTTGTTTGTGATCTTTCCAAATGCAAAGGTGCTTGTTGTGTAGATGGTGATGCAGGTGCACCGCTCGACAGAAAAGAACTGCAACACATAGACGAAGTGTATGATGCGGTATTGCCTTATCTCAATGAAGTTAGCCTCGAAGAAATCAAAAAACAAGGTCGATATGTATACAATGCAGAATTTGGATGGGTTACACCAACCATCGAAAGCAAAATTTGTGTATACGGAATTGTTGACGACAATGGTATTGTGAAATGTGGCATAGAGCAAGCTTATTTGGATGGAAAGGTAAAATGGAAAAAACCCATCAGTTGTCATCTTTTCCCCATTATCGTAAAAAAGAGCAAGGATGGTGTAACTGAATATGCCAATTATGAACCCAGGGAAGATCATTGCAAAGCCGCATGTAGTTTGGGAAAAAAATTAAAAGTGCCCGTGTATGAATTTTTAAAAGAGCCTTTGGTGAGAAAATTTGGAACAGACTTTTACAATGCATTAGAAGCAACCGCACAACACATCAAAAAATAACAATCAATTTACTGCTGGAACTACAGCATATCCATCGTACAAAAAGCATCAATGAAAAAAATCAACTCCATTTTTATTTACAGCATCGTTTTAATTTCTCTTTTCTCTTTATTGGGATGTTCTGTAAACAAAGCGAATATCGACAATGAACTCAAATCATATTTTGACGAGAAAAATGTAGAAGGTTGCTTTACATTGTTAGACAATGCAACCGGAAAAATTACGGTTTTCAATATAGGCATGGATACGATAAGATATGCGCCTGGAGCTAGTTTCGATATTTTTAACGCACTTGTTGCTTTGGAAACAGGGGTCGTAGCAGATGAAAAAGCGCCTATTTTATTTGATCTTCCTTTGGTCCAAGACAGCTCCATACAACACATGAATCTCATTGAAGCCTTTCAAAAAAATTCGGCATCAGCTACACAATTCATTGCCCAAAAAATTGGTAAAACAACCATGCAGTTGTGGATCGATAGCATTGGTTATGGCAATAAAAATATTGGAGATGAAACAACAAATTTTTGGCAAAACAATACACTCCAAATTTCTGCTGATGAACAATTGGGCTTCATGAAGCGTTTGTATTTTGATCAATTGCCTTTCAGAAAATCGGTGCAATTAAGCGTTAGAGATATGATGTCGCAAATTAACAATAGTGTTTATGCGATCAACTATAAAACAGCAACAGTGAAAGACAAAAGCAATCATCTTATTCAATGGGTTACGGGATGGATTGAAGAAAACAGGCACGTGTACTTTTTTACAACGGTGTTAAAGTCAAAAAAAGCAAACATTAATGAAACAGTAGCATCTATATCAAACCTCGAAAATTCTACAGCACAACAAAGCGAAAAATTGGGTGTAGATATTACGAATAACATCCTTACCCATTACGGATTTTTTAAAGGAAAAAAATAATTAAGTTATTAAAATCAAATTATGCAATTGTATAGTGCATCGTTAACAAGCTACAAGCGACTTCCAACAAGAGTTGTAAAAGTTGGTCATGTGTTATTGGGCGGAGACAATCCCATTGTTGTGCAAACCATGACAACCACCGACACGATGGATACGATGGCAACAGTAGAACAAACCATCCGTTGCATTGAAGCTGGCGCAGATATGGTGAGGATAACCGCACCTTCAAAAAAAGAAGCAGAAAATCTACAAAACATAAAAGACGAATTGAGGAAAAGAGGTTACGAAACACCGTTAGTAGCCGACATACATTTCACACCCAATGCAGCAGAAATTGCAGCTAAGATAGTAGAGAAGGTAAGAGTGAATCCGGGTAATTATGTTGACAAGAAAAAATTTGAACAAATTGAATACACCGATCAAGAATATGTTGAAGAGATAGAAAGAATTAGAGAACGCTTCACACCGTTGGTGCTAATTTGCAAGGAACATGGAACTGCCATGCGCATTGGAACCAATCATGGTAGTTTAAGCGATAGAATCATGAGTCGTTATGGCGATACCGCTATAGGTATGGTAGAAAGTGCGATGGAATTTTTACGCATCGCCCGAGCAGCGGATTATCACAATATTGTGCTTAGCATGAAGAGCAGCAATCCTCAAGTTATGGTACATGCTTATCGACTCCTCATCCATCACATGATGCATGAATTTGGTGAGTGCTATCCTTTGCACCTGGGTGTTACAGAAGCTGGTGATGGCGAAGATGGAAGAATAAAATCAGCCATTGGTATTGGTACTTTACTGGAAGATGGAATTGGCGATACCATTCGTGTATCCCTTACCGAAGACCCAGAATTGGAAATTCCGGTTTGTAAAGATTTGGTGGAAAGATATCAAAACCTGACATCATTATCGAACGTGCCAACGCCTGAAAAATATTTTTATAATCCATTTCAATATCAACGTAGAGAAACGTTTCAAGTAGCCAATATTGGCTCAAAACAAGTGCCGGTGGTGGTTGCCGATTTCTACAAATACCACACCATCAATGCGCAAGACCTTCAAGCCATTGGATATCATTACCAATCCAATTTGGATAAATGGAATATTGCTGATGGCGCTGCAGATTATGTTTATTGCAAATCAATGCCCCAATTTGCGCTTCCAGGAACATTACGTGTTATTTTAAATCATGAAGATTGGGCTGCTACAACAGATCAACAAACCGCAGTTCCTATTTTTTCTGCAGAAGCATACCTCAACGAAAACTTAACACACTCACCAAGCATCAACTTTGTAATGCTCGATTGTTTTTCATTTGGAACAGATGTTAGCCAAATGGAAGTTGCTTTACAAAAATTAAGATTAGATGAAACTGCAGTTATTTGTCTGAGTACCGAAAATAAAAATGCCGTGCAATCCATTCGTAGCATGTTTCAAATGTTGGGGAAGCACGACGTTAAAAATCCGGTTGTTGTGATCACCGATAGCAACCATTCTACCTTCGAAAAAAGCTTAATTCACTATTCCATTGAATTGGGTGCGTTGCTAATAGACGGCATGAGCGATGGCATTTGTATGGGCTATCATTATGGTAATCCAGACATCCTGCCTACGCAAGAAACCATGAATTCAATTGCATTCGGAATTTTACAAGCTACAAGAACAAGAATTTCTAAAACAGAATACATCAGCTGTCCAAGCTGTGGTAGAACATTGTTTGATTTGCAAGAAACAACCGCTAAAATTAGAGCGGTTACCAATCATCTAAAAGGCGTGAAAATTGCCATCATGGGATGTATTGTAAATGGTCCGGGTGAAATGGCCGATGCCGATTTTGGTTATGTAGGCAGTGGGGTTGATAAAATCACTTTGTACAAAGGAAAAGAAATCATGAAGCGCAATATCAATAGCGATGTGGCAGTAGATGAACTCATTAATTTATTAAAAGAAAACGGTGCTTGGGTTGATGCAGAAAACATGCAATCTTCTTAAGTTTAGCCACCTCAACACATGGAAACAGATTTTCTCATAATAGGTTCGGGCATTGCGGGTTTAACATATGCATTGAAAGTTGCGCAACATTTTCCAGAAAAATCCATCACCATTATTACCAAAGCATCGAGCGACGAAACCAACACCAAGTATGCACAAGGTGGAATTGCCGCAGTGATGAATTTTGATGAAGATAGTTTTACCAAACACATTGCAGATACCTTAATTGCCGGAGACGGCTTGTGTAATAAGGTCATTGTAGATATTGTTGTAAAAGAAGGTGTGGATAGAATTCGGGAGATGATTGATTGGGGTGCGCGTTTTGACAAAGATGCAGATGGCGATTTTAAATTGGGGAAGGAAGGTGGCCATAGCGAAAACAGAATTTTGCATCATAAAGATGTTACAGGTAAGGAGATGGAACGCGTGCTGCTCGAAGCCATCAAGCAATGCAAAAACGTTCAATTAATAAGTCATTGCTTTGTTCTTGACTTGATCACACAACACCATTTGGGTTATTTGGTAACTAAATCTACACCCAACATTGAATGTTATGGTGTGTATGTGTTGAATTTAAATTCCAATAAAATAGAAAAAATTGTATCTAAAATAACCATGCTTGCTACTGGAGGGAATGGACAAATTTATAGAACAACAACCAACCCTACGATTGCAACTGGAGATGGTGTTGCAATGGTGTATAGAGCAAAAGGCAGAATTGAAAACATGGAATTTATTCAGTTCCATCCTACTGCATTATACGAGCCGGGTGTTCATGGCTATTCCTTTCTGATAACGGAAGCGGTTAGGGGCGATGGCGGAATACTGTGTGATGCACAAGGCAATCCGTTTATGCATAAATACGACGAAAGAAAAGATTTGGCACCAAGAGACATCGTTGCCAGGGCAATTGATAATGAAATGAAATTAAACGGGACAGAATTTGTGTATTTGGATTGCAGACATTTGCCAATGGAATCTTTTACCGCTCATTTCCCCAACATTTACCAAAAGTGTATGAGTGTTGGCATCGATGTAGCCAAAGATCTAATTCCTGTTGCAC